>JAQYWO010000117.1 GCA_029379215.1 Rhizonema sp. PD37 | reverse complement strand
CATATAAGTATTTTAGCGGTCGCTCTTTGGAGAAAAACTTTTTGGTTTACTGATAAAGAATACAAGTAACCATCATGTTGCTGCAAAATCCGACAGTACTTATGGTTGATTATTTGTAAAGTTTTTGTTCCAGTATTGAGATCAAACTGCCCAGTTTTACGAGTAGTTACCCTTCCCGCATGGATACCAGCATTCTTGCCTGACGGCACATTTGCTTTAACTATATCCCCAGTTCTGAAACCAAAATGGAATTTAGCATTCGTTTTGTGACTTTTTGGAAAGCCAAATTTGTCAGTAACACTCATTTGCCGATTACCGTGCCCAGTAGCTTTAATAATTAAAGGTTTTATGCCTTTGATTTTTAATCTGGTGGGTGTTGATAAGCCTATTGATGCCGCATCAAAGTAATGAGTCTTAGGTAATTCAAGTTTAGTTCTGTTGAACTTTGTCAAACCACCACTCCCCGTCTCTACTGGTAATCCTGTTGCCTTCAGGACTTCAAGCAGCTTAAATCTCGTTGCATTAACTGCTGCCGCGTCGGCTAGGGGCTTTTTAGCTTGTGCCAAAATACTATTCAATCGCTGAGTATCTTTCTTAAGGAAATCTTTAATATCTTTTACCCCTTTTTCGATATTACATTTTTCGCAGCTAAGAGTGAGGTTTGACGCTCTATCAGAACCACCTCTCACCTTCGGATGAATATGCTCTATTTGTAATGGCACATCCTGCTGATCACAATACACGCATTTTCTGCCAAATTTTTCTAACAGGTATTCGCGTATTTCGTAACCAAACAATGTTCCCTGCTGGTACTTTTCACTACTTATTTCTGGATTCTGCAATTTTTGGGTGTCAAACCTCACCAACTCTTGTGATATGGCATTGATTGGTGCAAGTTTCATTAATCGCTTTATCCACGTTTCAATATTGTGGACGCGACTCATTAAACTTGGTGCTAACCAGCCTTTCGGACGTTTTCTATTTTTGAACCGTGCTTGACGATATCTTGTTTTGCGATTTCTCCTACTTCTACGCAACTGTCTGCGAGAAGTCAAAGCATCTCTGATTGCGCTGCCTCGGTGTTGTATCTCACAAGCAAAGATTAATTCGCTCTTTGCTTCGTTGATTATTGCGATTCCGGTTGTTTTACTCCCAGGATCAATTTTCACCCTCAAGGGTTCGATTACTGTATTAGGACAACATTCTTTGAGAATCAGTGTAAAAGGGAAACGCTTTAAAACAGCGGCTTTACCGTTTCGCAAAAGTTGCCTTGCTTGCGCCGGATGCACCGGATTGAGAGGGCGTTTTTCAGCATCTAATAGGAAAATTTTGCTCATAAAGAGCCTCCTTTCGGGTAAAGTTTTCCTCGATCAGGTTGAAAGAGCTTTTTGCGCTGGATACACACGGCTTAACCAAAATACACCGAACTTAATACCCAACGGCAGAGCTACAAGCTGGAAAGCACAAGGTAGGTGCCATAACCACAATCAACGTAGTCACTTAAGACTCGATCTGGCTATATCGTCAGTTTCTGTACTGGTTATCCAGCATTGTTCACTGTCTGGTGTATAGCATCATCTATTTTTCAGGAGATTTTAAAGCTTGATCTAATACTTGCCTTGCATCTTCTGCTTTTGATCGAGCTTCCTGATAGCGCAGATTAGCTTGAGCAAAATTTTTGAGAACTTTAAAACCTTCCTTAATCCGAGTAATTTCCTCCTCCGTCACAGAGTTTTCCGAAAAAAGAATGTCAACCGCCTTACGAACTTCAAAGGCTTCGGTGCGGGACTCCTGAACTTTCAGCTTGAGTGTAGCAAGGTTGCTGAGAACTTGAACTGCTTGAGTAATAGCGTCTTCACCGCCTGTATTATCAATTGGTGTTTCTTTAACTTCAATGAGTTGTTCCGAGCCAAATCCCTCTTCTAGTTCTGTGGGGAGTTTACCTTCATCCATCAGCTTAATTAACTGATCCATTGCCTTCTCACGGTTTTTGGCTGAGTCTTTATTGCCAGGAACAGTGAGGATAATTTCTGGGCTTTGAGCAAGAGTGTACTGAACCATATTTGGGCTGAAAATTATATAGGCAGATTTGCTATTTTATAGCGAGCTACTTCCAGATAGCAGAATAAAATAAGCACACAACACATATTTATTGCACTTCGGACTTGTTATCTAGCAATTTATAAAAGAGAGCAAGGGACAATCTTACATGTTGTAAGGTAGATAATGCTTAACAGTAGCAGGTTTAGAGCAAATAAGTTATGCATTCTCCACCGGGAGCCCTTATTTCACGCTTTTAAATAAGACTGCTATGGCTGTTGAGACTCAACAGTCTTGTCTCAACAATATGCAACTTTTATATGAAAGAGCTTATTTCCTCTGTAATTGATTAACCAGTAGAGGTAATTCTATTATGAATGACGATGTTTTGAATAACTCATAACTTAATTGTTGGATATTTTATTGATCATACTAGTCAGTACAAATATACTACAAAAGTTAAAAAAACACAGAACACATTATGCAGTCGGGAGATCATTAAAAGAGATTCAGGCTCACTATATTGAAGACGACTGCTCTCCAAAATTTACTCGAGCGGCTTGTACCCCCAAGTTATACCGTTTCACTTTAAAGTTGATACAAATAGGTAAGCAGTCTTAGCAGGGAGCGCTTAGCAGGGGGAAAGAATTAGAAACCCGTTATTTGTATCAAGATTTTCGTGAAATGGTATTACTACCGAGTTGTATCAGCTAAGTTCTCTTATCGGAGTTCTTTGTCCTGCGGGTATGTAGAGACAAAGCTAAGTTATCCAAAATAAGACTTTATACTTGAAAAAGATAAAGTTATTTTTAAGAGGAGGCCAGAGTGGTGGCTCCCAATCCCATTATTATGTCAGCAGTAGAAAGCTTGGGCTACCGCGTCACGGTTGGTGATGTGGCTACTCAGGCAGGATTGAATGTCGCTGAGGCAAATCAAGGGTTATTAGCCCTTGCTTCTGAAGCCAACGGACATTTACAGGTTTCAGATACTGGTAATATTATTTACCTATTTCCCAAAAGTTTTCGCACCACTTTACGCAATAAGTATTTGCGCCTGCGCTTACAGGAATGGTGGAAAAAGGTTTGGGGCGTCTTGTTTTACCTAATTCGGATTTCCTTTGGAGTTTTGTTAGTTGCTTCGATTGCTCTGATAACGATCGCCATTATCATCATCATTACTTCCGCTAACTCAGATCGGAACAGCAGTAATAGGAGCAGTCATTCTAGCAGTGGCGGTGGCTTCTTCTATTTCCCAAATTTATTTTGGTATTTTAGCCCAGATTACAGTACACATTACCAAGAAAGGCGACGCGAAAAAAGCGAGCTAAATTTCTTTGAGGCAGTGTTTTCGTTTTTATTCGGAGATGGCAATCCTAATACCAACTTAGAAGAGCGCAGATGGCGAGAAATTGCAGGCGTGATTCGGAATCATCGTGGAGCAGTTATCGCTGAACAAATTTCCCCATATCTTGATGACATCGGCGAGAAGTATCAACAAGAGTACGAAGACTATATGCTACCCGTACTGACTCGCTTCAATGGACAACCTGCTGTAAGTCCTGAGGGGCAAATTGTCTACTACTTTCCCGAATTGCAGGTGAGTGCAACCAAAAAATCTCTTCGCTCAGTTCCAGTCTACCTAGAAGAATTGCCTTGGCGCTTTAGTGCGGCAAGTTCGGAACAAATTCTACTAAGTACTGGATTAGGAATAGCCAACTTTGTCGGTGCATTAGTGTTGGGAAATTTATTAAGAAATGGCACAGCCGCTCTTTACATAGGTGGACTAGTGGCCTTTGTACAAGGAATTTACTGGCTGCTTCTAGCTTATGGTGCTGGTTTCTTAGGCGTACCCTTAGTGCGTTATTTCTGGATTAAGTGGCGCAATCAAAAAATGGCTTCACGCAATCGCGATCGCATTTCCCGTGCCAGAATATTAGCGAGTGCCGATGCCGAGTTACAGCAAAAAATGGCGTATGCTCATCAGTTTGCAGCTGAACAAGTCATCAGCAACGAAGATTTAGCTTACACCACAGAAACCGATTTATTAGAGCAGGAAGTGGAGAGAAAGACTAAGGAATAGGCAAAAGGAGGAGAGTAGGGGAGAGACGGAGAATCATAACTCCGCTCTTCAAGTTTCCCGTCTCCTACTTCACCTGAATTGGAGCTAAGGCTACGCCTTGATAATAATAATTCAAAATTTGCAAATGGTTGTATCCTCGCTTAGCCAGACTGTACGCTCCCCACTGACTCATACCAATACTATGACCCCAACCTTGCCCTTGAAGCACAAAACTGCCATCTGCTGCTTTGGAAACTCTGAAACGAGTACTCTTGATCCTGAGCGCAGTTCGTACCTCCTCAAGTTTTAGATCCTTGATCCCGCGATCGCCGACTATTCTCAAATCTGTCACACTGCCAAAGGGGGAAAAAGCCGCTGGAATCACTTGTTGGACATTGCCTACTCCAGGAACGTCAGTACTAATTTCTGTAGGAGAAAAGGTTTTTACCCAACTGCACTCCTTAACATTTTGATCGAAGTCTTGTACTCCACGGAGGTAAGGTTCGCGACTTCCCCAAACATCCTCTACGTTTTCGGTATGTCCGCCAGAACAATTATGAAAAACCGAGAGAATAATCCTATTTTGGTAAGTGAGTACTTGTCCTGCTGTCGTATCAGCTGCAGCATAAGTACTGGGAGTTTCACTACTAACGCCTTTGTACATTTGCCAGCGATCCGGAGTCGCACCTAAATCGTAAATAGGGTTATTGCGCTGTCTTTCTCGTTCGTAGAGAGCAAAAGTACGGGCAGTAATAGCTTGAGCTTTCAACGCTTCTAAAGGCCATGCGGGATCCATTTCCCCACCGATGACGCTGTAGAGGTATTCTTCCATATCAACCCAGTTTATCGCGCTGATTCCTTTGTCTGTAGGAACAACTAGAGTTCTGCCTCGATACCAGCGATCATTAATATAAACGAATCCCTTACCTGTTGGCTCAATCCAAAACAATCCAGATCGCCATTTATCCAAAGCAACTCCGCCAGGAATCGCTTGAGCATAAAAGGAACTCATCCCCGGCAACTGTCCTAAAGTTCTACCACTACCATCCTTAATCGTCGCAGTTGTGGAACTACCAATTTTGACCTGGTTTACCCCGCGTTCAATTGCAACTCGTAAAATCACAGATGCTTGAGCAGGAGCAACTAAAGCAATCCAGACGAGGATACTTAGCAACCATGAGCGTCCGCTAATCGGGGAAAAGAAGGAGGCCAGTAACAGTTGAAATTTCATGCTGACTATCTAAGTTACACTCCTATATAATTGAGATTCTGTTTTGCACTAGTTTTTAGCAAACAGCAGGTCAACTTCCACCTTTCATAATATAGATAAAAGACTTGCTGATGACAATACTTTTAACATGGCATAACTCTTTTACTGTTACCCCAGACACAATGCCATTGAGTAGCAAGCGTTACTTTTATCCTGATTGATCGCTCGTAAACAACAGCTTAGTATGATAATGTTTTGGGCAGTGGGAAATAAAAACTGTGAGATTTTTTCATGTTAAGCTGCTATATGATTTGGTAACTTCGGTTACTAAGTCAGTTAGTAAGCGTAAGTGCTGCGAAAGTAGGTGCACTTCTGGCACTGGGTGAAAGTCAAGAGTGGTAATCAAATCTCAACTATTCGAGATGCGTGCTGTCCTACTTTGGGCAAGCTTTTAATGAACGGTAAGCGTGAGATAATATAGACAAAAAGGTCGTTTCACGCATTTTAACCATCTACCAATGACCAAAAAGCTATAGTTCCGTATGGCAAAAGATATTTTTCACTACACTGTTAAAACTGCGCTTCAAAAAGATGGGTGGATTATAACCCATGACCCTTACCAATTGCGCTACGGTGTTGTCGATGTCTATATCGATCTTGCAGCAGAACTCGCGATCGCAGCTTATAAGGAAGGACGTAAAATAGCAGTAGAAGTAAAAAGCTTTGTTGGTGGATCGACCATTTCTGAATTTCATACAGCCTTGGGTCAGTTCCTCAACTACCAAGCTGCCCTAGAAGTTTCCGATGAGCCAGAACGCATTTTATACCTCGCTGTACCCACAGATACTTATCAAACCTTTCTACGCTTTGAACCAGCTAAAACAGTCATTGCAAAATACAAGCTTCGATTAATTAATTATCATCCTGTTCGGGAGGTCATTGAACAATGGATCGAATAGATGAATATCGCCGAATTGTATGTGATTTTTTACAAGAATTTGCCACTAACGATGTGCAAGCGCAGTTAATTTTCGATCCTGTGCGCGATCGCTATCTAGTCATGCATAACGAATGGCGAAATGAATACCGCATTTACGGATGTGCGATGCAGTTAGATATTATAGACGGTCAAATTTGGATTCAGCACAATAGCACTGAGATTTTTATTGATCGAGAACTAATTAAACTTGGGGTTGACAACAAAGACATTATTCTCGGGTTTCGTTCTCCAAGCATTCGCAAACTTCTTGCTGCGAAGAATTGAAAATTTGTCATTATCCCGCCTTCCATTCCACACTACAATCTATAGATTGTGGTGTGGAATGGAAAGTCGGTTGAGCTAAAGGCTTGGATGCAGGCGAAGCTCAGTTTTTAAACCTAATCGGTGTTATGACAACAGCCCAACTAAATCAACGTTACCCTGACGCAAATTAAATGGAGTCGGCATTTTGTTCAACCGCATAAGTTCGGCAATTGCTGCCATTTCTGTGTCTCTTTTGCTACTTGCTGCTGCCAACACCTGATTATCTTTGACATAGTAGACGATAAACTCACGATGACGCAAATCGCCATCTACAATAATCTCATCCCACTGCTCAGCATGACCGACGTAGCGTAAGGGAAACTCAAACTGCATTGTCCAGAAAACAGGTACAGTTCTGAATTGAGTGGGAATTCCTGCCATATTATAAGCGGCAATGCGTCCTTGCTGCGCAGCAACGCGCCAGTGTTCAACGCGCATTGTTTCATGCGTCTGTAAATCTGGAAAACGGGCAATGTCACCTGCTGCATACAAACCATCAGCAGCACAGAGATATTCATCTACAGGCACACTCTTATCTTTGGGGTGTAAGTCAACACCAGCGAGAAAGTCAGTTGCTGGTTGTACACCAATACCAACAACAACCATATCGGCGAGGAGACGTTCCCCATTATCCAATATAACCGCTTCTACTTTATCCTTGCCTTCTATCTGAGTAACCTTCATGCCTGGTTGGAAGATAACTCCATTTTCTTGATGAACTTGTTGAAAGACTCTCCCAAGTTCTTCACCCAAAATTTTCTGAAAGGGCAATGATTCAGATGAAACCACAGTTACTTTAACACCTTTTTGGGTAAGCCCGGAAGCAATTTCCATACCAATAAAGCTTGACCCGATAACAACAGCTTGCTTTGCTTGGGAAGCTGCGGCTAAGATGCGATCGCTATCGGCAAAACTCCGGAAAGTAAAAACGTTCGTTAAATCTGCACCTTCTACGTTGAGTTTCTTTGGCTGCCCACCTGTGGCTAACAGCAATGCATCATAATTCAGGGTATCATCATCTTCAAAAGTAATGGTTTTTGCTTTAGCATCAACATGCACGGCCTGTTTGTTTAACAGAACCTCTATATTGTTCTGTTTGTAAAACTCCGGTGACCTCAAAGGCATTTTCTCCCGAGGAACTTCACCGTTAAAATAGTCTTTACTTAACCAAGTGCGATCATAGGGGAGTTCGTCTTCACGAGTTACCATCACGATACGCCCTTGATAGCCTACGGTTCTCAATGCTTCTGCTGCGTGAGCACCGGCTGCACCTGCCCCCAAAATCACAAACGTGCGTCCATCCGTATCAGAATTATATTCTGCCATTGCAGGTGTTCTCGAATCAGATGCTTTCTCAGGAACACTAACAATCACATCTTCACCTTCAACTCTTACCTGATAACAAGGTAGAGAATCTAAACCTGGTGGCTCTTTTTGGTCACCTGTTGTAATCTGGAAATACGCATTGTGCCAGGGACAAACAATACAATCTCCACTAAGTACTCCTTCTGCTAATGGCGCTTGGTAGTGCGTACAATATGCAGCAAGGGCGTGAAAGCGTCCATTGACATGAATCAGCAGTACGTCTGTTTCACCTACAGAAACCTGACGCTTTTCACCATCCGGAAAATCATTAACTTTGGCGACGACTGCTTCAATTTGCTGCATATAATCTCGCATAGTAGAAAACGACTTATAGATTAAGCTGCACTTATATAGAAATTCCTCACTCACAAGGAAGAAATTTCAACTGAGTTTTGTACAGGCAATACCAAACAAATATTTTTTAGCAATCGTGCTAAATTCTGCCCCGTGCAATGCTTAAAAATTAATCGCCCTCAAGAGCAGCTACTCCGCGCCTCGCAACTCCCTTCGTTTCTGGCATTTTGATTAACGACCATCCCAACCCAACGGCAGCAATCCCCGCTAGTGTCAAATTTTTCACCGTAGTCCGCTGCTGCCCATGCTCATTTTCTTTGTCATCTGCACGCGCCTGACTATTATCGATGTCTCGATTGCGAATTTGAAAGACTGAAATAGTAGTGGCAAAACACAGAATCATCAGGAAGTAAAAAATCCAGACTGCTTAGAGGTGGCTTGAGACTTGCTTAGTGAGTATTTCCGCTCACCAAAGAGCAGGTTATTAACAACTTGTTTATCTTTTGCATTGGTCTGCTTTTAGCTTATAATTGCCAGTACCATTGTGACTTTTTGTTAACTTGAACACCTCTTTCTTCTGGTATATTCTCTGCATAATCGCGGAGAAGAAAATATGTTTAGTTCTCAATGATACTAACTACAGGAGATAGAAAAATGGACTTTTTTCTGTTGCTGAGTGAGCTATTTCTTGGGAGGAAGCCATGAGACTCACTGACAAAAAATCTGGAAGATAATCACTCAAAACCTTTTAGAAAATTTATCTTTTATAAGACATCCACAAATTTTCTCGGCTAAATATATTGAGAGAACTTCACTTGACACTAATCTTTCCTTAGATGGATTAAAACTGTGTCATGAACTTCAAATAATAAATTGTGTAAATTAAAAATTAAAAAGGCAAGTTTCAGATGAATGCGCTCTGTCTTTTTTCCCGGAGATGGAAAAATGGTTTTTATCGAAAGTGAGGGTTTGCAAAGAGTTGCTGACTGTATAGACTTTTCTCAACCTTTAGTCAAAACACCACCTTCACAAAATTGTGAAGTTTGCGTTATTGTTCCTGTCCGCAACGAAGCAGAACATTTGGCAGCAACTCTCACTGCCTTAGCACAACAGATAGATCTAAAAGGACAGCGCTTAAACCCAACATGTTACGAAATTATTCTGCTAGCAAATAATTGCACTGATAATTCAGTAGAGATCGCCAATGACTTTGCCCAACAACATCCAGACTTAGTACTGCACGTTGTTGAGAAAACTCTACCTCCTGCTGAGGCTTACATCGGTCGAGTCCGGCAAATTTTGATGGATGAGGCATATCGTCGGCTGAACAGTTTGGGAAACAGGCGAGGGATAATTGCTTCCACTGATGGCGACTCCCAAGTCAGTCCAACTTGGGTTGCTGCCACCCAACACGAAATTGCCTGCGGTGCTGATGCAGTGGGAGGACGAATTCTCGCAGAAGCTAATGGGCGAGCTGCACTTCATCCCTATGCCAAAACTTGCCATCTGCAAATAGTGGGTTACCGTTATTTGATTGCAGAATTAGAAAGTTACCTTGACCCTGATCCTTATGACCCTTTTCCTCGACACTACCAATATAATGGAGCAAGTTTGGCAGTTACAGCAGAGATGTATGCTTTAGCAGGAGGCTTACCTGCTGTCCGAACTCCAGAGGATGTCGCTTTTTGCCGTTCTCTGGTGCGAGTGAATGCCCGTATTCGCCGTAGTCCTTTAGTGCGGGTTGTGACTTCAGCAAGGATAACCGGACGAACTGACGTCGGTATGGCAAACCAGTTAAGCGAGTGGGCAAAAATGGGGAGGCAAAAGCAGGCGTTTTTAGTTGAGTCAGCAGCAGCAATTGAAACTCGCTCGCGAGCACGTTACCAATTGCGGATAATTTGGAGTAATATATTTAACGGTTATCCGCCATCGGAAAAGGAGATCGCAGTTCTCGCAAACACCTTAGGTGTGACAACCCAATGGTTCGTTCAGGAATTAGCACAACCCCAAACTTTTGGTCAGTTGTTTGAACGAGTAGAACTACGTCAGCAGGAGGAAGGAATTTGGGATTCTCGTTGGCCAAACGTAGAGATTCAGCAAGTAATTCATGATTTGCGATCGCGCCTTGAAAGATTGCGCCTACAAGCACGTAAGCTGCAAGTGCCGCTACCAGGAATAAAAAAATAATCATGGTAATGGGTGATTGGAGAATTGTGTTTTTCTTCTGTATTACCCATTTTCCTGATAAAGTTTGATGAAAAGTCAACCTCTTTTTAAGACAATTTTGAAAAAACCTTACTTAAAATTATCTATAAAATATGATAAAAGCGAGGTTATGACTTCCAAAAACTTTTGAGAGCAATAATTATATCATTTCCTATTAAATACTTATTATATAGCTCTCCTAACTGAGTCGTGGAGAATATTTTTTGATTGAACCGTCTTGCCTGACGCCACGTCATACGTAATTTACAGCCGACGGAGACTTCCGTTATATGCCTAAACATCGAAAATCTGTCAAATTTGCGCTCAAGTATTGTTGCTGGGAGTTTTCAAGTAGAATCTAGGAATATTGTTAAAACATCGTATTTAAAAATACAATCCCAAGAGTAATAATTTAGCTTAAAGGGCGATTTATGAAGCAGGATTTTAGAGTGCTTGCTGAACTTTATAAAAATGCGCTTCTCAACGACGTACTCCCATTTTGGGAAAAACACTCGCTCGACTGGCAGTCTGGCGGCTATTTTACCTGCCTGGATCGTGAAGGCAAGGTTTATGACACAGATAAGTTTATTTGGCTACAAAACCGCCAGGTGTGGACATTTTCCATGCTTTGCAACCAGATAGAAAAACGAGTAAACTGGCTGAAAATTGCCAGTAATGGTGCCCATTTTCTCGCACAACACGGCAGAGATTCTGATGGCAATTGGTACTTTGCTCTCACTCGTGAAGGCAAGCCGTTGGTACAGCCGTACAATATCTTTTCTGATTGCTTTGCAGCGATGGCATTTAGTCAATATGCTCTTGCTGTTGGGGAAGATTGGGCAAAGGATGTAGCATTGCAGGCTTATAACAACGTTTTGCGGCGCAAGGATAACCCCAAGGGGAACTATAACAAGACTTATCCCGGTACACGCCAAATGAAAGGCTTGGCAGTGCCCATGATTTTAGCCAACCTGAGTTTGGAAATGGAATGGCTGCTGCCTAATGAAACGCTGGAGAATGTCCTAGATTTGACTGTTCAGGAAGTTATGGGTGATTTTCTTGACTCAGATCGAGGGCTGATGTACGAAAACGTTGCTCCCGATGGTTCCCACATTGATTGTTTTGAAGGACGGTTAATTAATCCCGGTCACGGTATCGAAGCCATGTGGTTTATTATGGATATTGCGCGTCGTCGCAATGATACCAAAACTATTAACCAAGCTGTTGATGTGGTGCTAAATATTATAAATTTTGCTTGGGATAGCGAATACGGTGGATTGTATTATTTTATGGATGCAGAAGGTCATCCTCCACAACAACTGGAATGGGATCAAAAGCTTTGGTGGGTACATTTGGAGTCTTTAGTTGCCCTAGCAATGGGCTATCGCCTGACAAAACGTGAGGTGTGTTGGGAATGGTATCAAAAGATGCACGATTACACTTGGTCGCACTTTGCAGATACTCAGTACGGTGAGTGGTTTGGCTACCTCAATCGTCGTGGGGAAGTTTTGTTGAACCTTAAAGGCGGTAAATGGAAAGGCTGTTTTCACGTCCCGCGTGCCTTGTACCTCTGTTGGCAGCAGTTTGAGGCTTTGGGAAGGTAAAGTTGAAACAAGTCTATTATGATGAATGTTCCATGATTGCAACACCGAAGCTTTTCACAATCGATGAGTATCATCGGCTGATTGAACTCGGATTCCTAACGGAGGGCGATCGCATAGAATTGATTCGCGGAGAACTAATTCAAATGACTGCAAAGGGTACGCCGCATACAGTGTGTAGTTCTATTTTGTGCCGCCAACTGGATCGGCTCTTAGGCGATCTCGCAGTTATCCGCAGTCAAGATCCAATCACTCTCCCCAATCAAAGTGAGCCGGAACCAGATGTTGTCATTGCACGGGGAACAGATGAAGATTATCTCGCGCACCATCCCTATCCTGAAGATATTTTGTTGACGATTGAAATTTCCGATAAAACTCTAGATTATGATCAAACAACGAAGCTGTCATTATATGCAGAAGCAGGAATTTCTCATTACTGGATCGTGAACTTGCCAGATCGTCAACTGGAATGCCACACTCAGCCTTACGAAAATGCTCAGAAAAAGTTTAGCTATCTCAGTAAGCAAATTTTTCTACCCAATCAGTCAGTACCAATTCCTGGCTTTGAAGATGTCTTGTTGGACTTGAATCGGTTTTTTCTGTGACGTGTATACAAGTTATTGTATTCAAGCAGCATTGGATCAGATCTACCATTACCCAATTCTTAAAGTTTGGCTTTGATATTTAGCCACTCAGCACCGCAGTCGGAATATTTCTTCGACAAAATGTTCGCTATATAATAGTCAAATTCGGTAATTTCTCTCATGACTTGGGCTTTGGTGACAGTTATTGTAACATTATCCTGACG
The DNA here is from genome assembly GCA_029379215.1 of Rhizonema sp. PD37. Classification (GTDB taxonomy): domain Bacteria; phylum Cyanobacteriota; class Cyanobacteriia; order Cyanobacteriales; family Nostocaceae; genus Rhizonema. The sequence continues at coordinate 10,317 of JAQYWO010000117.1, read as the reverse complement.
AATGAATCTACGTGAAAGAATAAGGTAGGTAGGTAAATGAAAACCAATCTAACTAAGTTAAGAAAACTAAGCTTAAACGAAATCAAGTACGGATTCACTGTAGAAGATAAAAAAGATATAAATGAAGAGGATATTCAAAAGCTTAGGAAAAGTTTGAATTTTGAGTCAGCTTTAAGAAAAGCCAGATTAGAAAAGAATAAATATCTACCACTTCTGAAAAGAGGAAGTGATATTATTTTTTATATTATTTCGTTTACTTTAACTTCCATTGCTCTTCTATCTATATTATTTCAATTTCCTTTACTTACATATTGCACCTGTCGGTCGGTAACCGTTCAAGGAGTTAACGAGAGAATCAGAGCTTCAGACGATTGAATCGAATGATTTGATTTCGTTCAACTAAAATAACTAGAAAAAAAGATTATTTGAGGAAAGCTCCTTCTAAAATTTTAGCAAAATTCTCAAAAACGTGCTTTGGTGTTATTTCGCTGATCAAACCGATGAACCGAAGCAATTTTGCGATCAATAGACCCACAATCAGAAGACAATAGTGAGGGCGAGCGCTTGGGAAGTAGTGTACCTCAAATATAAACATGACACAAGACATCAAAACACCGGAGATAAACAATCTTGTTACCATTGCCGAGCAATTCGCTCATAAAGGGAAAGTTTCAGGCGTTCAAGCATTTGGTAATGGTAATATAAATGACACCTTCGTTGTGAGCCTGGATTCTCTTGAAGAACAACGTTTTATCCTGCAAGGCATCAACCAGCAAGTTTTTCAGCAACCTCAACTTATTATGCAAAACATGCGTATTTTTACTGAGCATGTTCACAAAAAGTTACAAAAAAGCTCCCTCAATCGCCGTTGGGAAGTGCCACGAGTCTTGTTGACGAAAGATACTCAAGATTACTATCAAGATGCAGATGGCTCCTTTTGGCGGGCAATCAGTTTTATTGAAGGCACGCAGTCTTTCGACACTATGCGGGATACAGAACAAGCTGAAGAAATTGGCTATGCTTTGGGTATGTTCCACAATCTGATCAGCGATTTGCCCCCAGAAAAACTTGCTGACACGCTTGAAGGGTTTCATATTACACCGCTTTACCTTCAGCATTATGAAGAAATTTTGGCAAAGACTAGCATACAGCAATCTACCGAAGTAAACTACTGCTTGCAGTTTGTAGAAGATCGCAAAGTTTGTGTACATGTCCTCGAAAATGCCAAAGCCCAAGGCATCCTCCCCGTACGTCTGATGCACGGTGATCCAAAAATAAACAACGTTATGTTTGATACTGCTACCGGGCTTGCCGTTAGCATGATAGACTTAGACACCGTTAAACCTGGTCTGGTACATTACGACATTGGCGATTGTTTACGATCAGGTTGTAATCCTATAGGAGAAGAAACCAAGCAGTGGGAAAGTGTTTATTTTGATATAGATATCTGTCGGGGAATCTTACAAGGTTATCTCTCAATAGCAAAGGAATTCCTGACTGAGAATGACTATACGTATATATACGACGCAATTCGTCTCATTGCTTTTGAATTAGGACTACGATTCTTTGCTGATTACTTAGCTGGGGATGTATACTTCAAGGTCAAGTACCCACAACACAACCTGGCGAGGGCACTTGTCCAATTTAAGCTAACTGAGAATATTGAATCTCAGGAAATAAAGATCCGCAAGATTATCCAACAGATGAAATGAACGACGAGACATTTTCCCTGCAACCCTTTTCTTCTAACGAGTCCCTGCCTAATTTGAAAATCGCAGGTAATATCGCCCGCTCTGCAAATCAACTCACCATCACTTACGCGCTCCTTGGTAACCTTGAAGAAGTTATAATTGTTACACAACCAGAGTTGCCCACACGTAAGCATCAACTGTGGGAAAACACCTGCTTTGAGTTCTTCCTTGGCATTAAGGATTCGGAACAGTATTGGGAATTCAACCTCTCCCCCACCGAAAACTGGAATGTCTATCACTTTGATAGATACCGAAAAGGAATGCAAGAAGAAGTAGCCTTTACGACGCTTCCATTTAGCGTACACAACCAATCAGACAGTTTAGCACTTGCCTTAAATATCGATTTGGATCAAATTGTGACACCAAACCAAGCCCTCGAAATAGCGATCGCCGCAGTTATCAAACTTAGAGACGGCGAGGTAACTTACTGGGCTTTGACTCATCAAGGCACAGAGGCTGATTTTCACCGACGAGACAGTTTTCTTTTTACGTTATAAATTATACTTTTTTCCGAGTTTTCTCAGGCTTCAATTAGGATTATGACAGATCCCCTGATTGTCGGTGGCAAAAACTTTTTGGGAAGAGTGAATGTAATTTTATAATCACTATATCAGTATAAATTTGGTGTGATTGGTGGCTTTTGATAACGTTTGTAAAATATTAGCAGAAAAATATCCAACCGATTTTGCACGTTGGTTGCTACCTAATGAACCACGAAAAATCGAAGTATTAAAGACTGAATTAAGCATCGAACCGATTCGAGCAGATTCTGTGACATTTTTACAAACAGAGAATCGTATTCTGCATCTGGAATTTCAAACAAGAGCAAAATCTGAAACTCCCATTCCCTTACGAATGTTGGATTATTTTGTCAGGTTAGTGCGACAGTATGATGTTCCAGTAACACAGGTAGTGATTTTCTTGCAAGAAACAAGTAATGAAATCGCTTTTACCGAAGAATATGTAAATGAGATGACAAATCACCGCTATCGAGCTGTCCGAATGTGGGAGCAAGATTCGGCGTTATTTCTGGATAATCCTGCGTTGTTGCCTTTGGCACCTTTAACACAGACATATTCACCCCAAGGGTTGCTATCCCAGGTTGCCCAAAATATTGCTAAAATTTCGGACAGGGATACAAGGCAGAATATCGCAGCTTACACAGAGATAATAGCAGGTTTACGATTTGAAAAAGATTTTATTCGTCAGTTATTGAGCGAGGATATTATGCAGGAGTCAGTGATTTATCAGGATATTTTGCAGAAGGGCGAACAACAGGGCGAACAAAAAGAAGCGCTGAGATTCTGTATGTTTTTACTTAATGAGCGCTTTGGTGAAATTGATTCGTCAATTATTGAGAGAGTTCAAGCTTTAAACTTGGAAAAGCTAGAAGCATTAGGAAGGGCGCTTTTGAGAATTTCATCAATCGCTGATTTATTTAGTTGGTTAGAGCAGCAGAAAAGTAATAAGTTTTAGGGGCTAATGAACTATAAAGGATAAGGATAGAGTTGTCATAAGTATTCAAATGTACATCATGTAACTTACCTTTCAAACTCGCTCAAACAAATCGAGCCGATATTCTTCCTCACGTTGACCTTTGAGATGTCGCAGTTGAGTTGGAGCCAGTTCCAAAAATGAGTTATGAACTTGATCGCCGTTTAAGGGATAATGACTGGCATACAGTGTCCAATGAACCAAAAGTAAATGTCCGCCTGGTTCTAAGTGATTAAGTATTAGTGCTTGTGCTTTTTTCAAGTCTTCCCAGCACCAGTAGTAACCCACTTCGGAAACTAGAATTAAGTCAAACATCTCATCAGGAAACTCCTCTGGCAAATGCATAATCTTGAAGCGTACATGAGGAAGGTCTTGACAGCGCTGAATTGCTTGGTCTTGAGCAAGTTTTGAGACATCAACTGATAGCAGTGAGTCACAGCGATGAGATAGCTTTTCGGTCAAAACGCCGATAGAGCAGCCAATTTCCAAGGCAGAATGATATTTCTTCTTAGGTAGAGCGGCGATTGTATTAGCATATTTGTTAGCTTCGTACTCACTCGTCTCGAATTTCCACGGATCGGGATTTGTCCCGTAAAGAGCTTCAAAATAGCTAGGTCTGAGCGAATGCTTTTGCACCTGTGGTTTATTGAGGTTGGGAATGCTGGCAGTGTTTATAGCCGCCAAGAAGTCGTCAAAATTCGAGAAGTCTTTTACGATCTGCTCAACTCCAGCATCATCCAAGACTTTCTTCTGTTCATCGCCAGCAATACCAACAAAAGCTAGTTGCAGTTGGTCAGCAGTTAAAACATCCCAAATAGCATCGCCAATGCAAACTATTTTTTCAAATTCTGATTGATTATAAAGAGCTTTAGCTCTTGATATTGCGGTTTGGACAATGTCTTCTCTGGAAATTCCATCATCTGTAAACGCGGAAGGGAGTTCTGCTACATTTAACCCCGCAGCTTCAAGCTTCATGCAAGCTGACGCACGCCAGCCTCCTGTCGCAATTGCGATCGCCCAATCTTTTTCTTGTATGAGTTTCTGTAACATGACGCCTGCTCCCGGCACTTCTGAAAACAATTCTGGATTTGCCGTGTAGCGTTTCTGCAATAACTCTACAAACTTCTGCTGGAACCTGGACAATTCGTTAGCTTCGGGAATGCGTCCCAGGCACTCTTGAAAAATTTGTAAAGTTATACCAGAATCAGTTGTGTGTCCATAACTTGCCCAGTTTGTATTAATTTCTTTGAATTGGAATTCTTCAGCAAATGCCTTGACAAAGCATTGGCTATCTACATTATATGTGCTGGTTAGCGTTCCATCAATATCAAAAATGGCTAATTTCATTCTCTTAAATAAGTACAAGCAAAATTAATTTGGATGAAAAGCTATTCTTAGCAACAGCCATTAGCCATCAGCATTCTTAACTTCTAAGTAGACTTCCCAAGGACGGGTAAAGTTTAACAGCATCTCTGGTGTCAAACGAAAGCCTTCGGGATCATCATCAATTAAGTTGGTGGTTTGAGAAAGATAAGTGGCGATCGCAGAGTTTTTCAACTCCAACACCGTCTCAATATCAAGCCGCCAACCGACGACTTGAGGGGGAGTAGGAGAATTTTCTTCAAATTTGCCCCCATTCTCTCCCTCTCCTGCACCTACACCTGTTCCTTGTTGCTCTTCATCCCAATCCCAGATAGGATACTCAATTAATCGGGGCGAGAGTGACATTTCTCTCAAAGCTGTATAAATTAAGTTCCAAGAAGCACGATGATCTGGGTGTGGGTCGTAACGCCACGGTAAAAAGATCGTTTGCGGTGCTATTTCTGCGAGATAATTACGACAAGCGGCTACGGCACTGCTCTTGAGTGGAGAACTCAGGATCGGGACTGATCCATCTTTCAAGCCGAGGAAGGTAACAGCACTCGCATGTAGTCCAAGTATTTTCAAAGCTGATAGCGTTTCACTTTCACGTAGCGATCGCAGCACGGATTCAGGAAACTTCTGAGAACGAGGATGCGAAAGTGTACCATCACTCATGACTAAGACACGGACATCGCAGCCGAGAAAACGCAATAGGGCGATCGCACCACCACAACCCAATGTCTCGTCATCTGGGTGAGGTGCGACGACAACGACTTTGCTTTGGGCAATTTCCTTGACTGATCGTAAGGGCAAAGCAGTGGGATTGCTGAGCGGTAATGTAGCAGTAACCTGGTTATTCATCACACCACAGTATGTCAACAGGACTAGTTTGAGCTAGGGCGTATTTTCCTGCATTGGAGAGCGCCGCATCAAAAGCTGGTTGTCGCAAGTACAGCGTTAAATCTCGGATAACTCGCTCTATAGGATTTGGCGGTAACAAACCGCGAGTACCAACACAGCGCTCGCAATGCTGCATCACATCTATACAGATTTGTTCAATTGCCGTTCTTACCATGTTGGTATAAGCGACTATTCTGTCTACCTGTGTGTTGGTAACTATGGGATAGCCACCAAAAACAGGAGCATAAGCGGCAACTTTATCCGCTGCACCCCGCAACCAGAGATTACCGCTTTCGATAGCGATCGCCATTCTGCCAATTCTTTCTTGTTGATAAGGGTCGTTTGTATACTTTAAGGAATAAAGGTACTGGCGAGTTGCATCAAACAGTGCTTCTGCCCCACCGAGTTGCACTGCTGCAAACCGAATCACTCCTGCGGTTAACCAAGGCTGTCGGAAGTAATCTCCCGGTTTACCGATTAAAGCAGATTCCTCTAATTCAACGCCACTAAAATCGACTTTATAACTAGCAGTTGCCCGCATCCCGGCAGGTTGCCACCAATCGGGATCGCTCACTGTCTTCACTTCATCCATTGGCACAACGCACATCTGCCAACTACCATCGGGTAATGCTCCGTTAACAAACGGACGTTCAACGTAAGCTCCACCAGAACAAAAGGTTTTAGAACCTTCTAGCCGATACCGACCATTATCTTGAGGAATAATTTTAACACCATCAGACGCTTCGGCATTCCAAACGCCAAAGATTTTGTGACGCTCTCTGGCATCAAGAGCGTATGCTTCAATCTGTTCAGTAGTCCCAAATGTTTGAATCAGTTGCAGCGCATTGACGTGCCCTTCATAAATTCGACCGACTGCGAGATTTCCGCGCCCTATGAGCTTGAGAACCATAAGGAGTTCGTAAATAACATCTGCATCAATTCCCGCTCCCCACCCACCTAAGTTGCGGTGGAGAGGTGCAGCTAACAAACCAGCTCGTGCAATTAGTTCAAACTCACTTTCGGGAAAAGCACCATTTTTATCTACTTTATGGGCATTTGCTGCACAATACCTAGAAATTTCTGCCGTATTTACTAAGTCTTGGGCAATAGCTGAATTCTGCCATTCGGGGATGAGGATATTAGAGGGAAGTTGAGTAGTGATAGCTGCCTCCTGTGATAAATATTTTTCTATACATTTTTGAAGATAAAGAAATAAGGTGGGTTAATGCCTCTATCTTCTGCGTGATTCTGCTGTTTAATTTTCAGCACTCAGCTTTGAAAGTAATATTTAGAGGAGCCAAGTCAGCATTCAACTTTTCTTTTCATAAAAAAACCACCTAGACTTTATGGCAGTAGTCTACGTGGCAACGAAAATTATGCACAGAACAAGCTCCTACTATGACACAAATTATACTATATGTCTACTATAAAATACTTGATACCCTAACTAAAGTATCTCAGTAAATCGAAGATAAAAAACCTCATTATATTAAGAAAAGTAAAATTAGTAAAATTAGCTTGTAGTAAGCGCTACTCTCCGAGAAGCCCTGACGCTCGTTCGCGTTCGCGTTCGCGAAGCGTCTCGAAGAGAAGCGTCTCGTTGGCGCAGCCTCTCCGGCAGGAGAAGAGAAGCGTCTCCCCGAGTGAGAAGACAAGGGAGATCGCTGCGCTAACACAGTCGCCTACGCAGGGAAACCCTCCTGCAGCGCTGCTCACGGCTCCGCGTCTACAGCGCTTTAGCACTTACTACAAACTTTCAGTTATTTCTGCCGACGTATTTAGCTTGCTTGCTACTGATGGCGATCGCTAAACAGTAAAAGCTACTTAGTGGAATTGCTGGTTTCATTAGCAACAATCCCAATCAAATTTAACTTGTTCAAGGTTTCTGTAGATTGAGCAAGGGCTGTTCGGGTCACCAATCCCATGCGTCCAACCATGACGATCGCATTGGATACGGATGCCACAATCCTAGCATCGACTGAATCTAAAATGGCAGGAGCGTCAATCAGCACTATGTCATAAGTTTGCTCAAAAAGTTCGAGCAGTTCTTTCATCCGTCCAGAACTCAGTAGCTTGATTGGATCGTCTGATATGGGTCCAGCAGTCAAAACATCTAGAGAGGGGTGAATAGGTTGGATGTATTCTTGGAGAGGGGTATTTTTTTCATCGATCAACAATAGGGAGAGTCCCCAATCATTGGAAAGCTCCAAAATTTTGTGCAAGTGAGGCGATCGCAAGTTGGCATCAATCAGGAGTACCCGTTGATGCATTCGAGTTGCACTAACCGCAAACCCCAGCGCTACAGTTGACTTACCTTCCCCTGCAAGTGCTGAAGTTAACATTAGAGACTTGAAGGGTAAGGAAGATTTTAATATTTGAATGTTTTGGTACGCTATATCTAATGCTTCATCAGAGGGCAAACAGGAGTAAATGTCTTTTGAGTCAGCTTGATGCCGCCTACCAAAAACCCTCTTTTTTGAACGGTACTGTGGTAGTTTCGGAACTGTTCCCAGTAACCGAAGATTTGTCAATCTCTGTATATCTTGGGCAGAATAAATAGCGTCATGGGACATTTCCCACATTAACGCTATTGCAACACCTAAAATCGGTCCAATAACTGCTCCCCCAAGTAAAAATAACAATCTGCTACTACCCACATAAACTCCCGATTGGGGTTCTTCCAATATTTGCCAACCAAACCTAGTTTGAGCAATCTTGAGTCCTAAAGATTGTTGCGTTGCCATAAGTTGATCGAGTGTTTTGCGATTGGTTTCCACCGCAGGCAGCAAACTATTGTACTTTGCAATTAAGCTGGGGTATTGACTAAGTTCTGAACGGATTTGCTGTTCCGACTCAGCGAGACTCTTTTCATTAGCACGAAGTCCCAAAACAGCAGTCTGCACCTTGGTTAACTCGAACACCAACTTCAAGTCAACCCCTGTGATTTGCCCTTGCAGTGGAGTCGTCACATTCGTTTGCTGGCTCAAATTATTCAGTGAAGTAGCTGTTGAAAGTCCCGATGATACAACTGCCGTGAAATTGTTTGGGGAACCAGAGGTGAGAAAAACTTGTGGTGTCAGTTGCACAGAGTCAGTTTGCGCTTCTGCAACCTGATCTTGCAACAGAGCCACTTGCGTCTGGCGCTGCTTGATGAGTTTTTGTACTGCAGGAGAGTCGTCTGTATAGCGCTTTTGCTCTTGAACCAAAGCCATCTCAGTCTTTTGAATCTCCCCAAGTAATGTTTGATAGCGATTTGACTGATTCACACTAGAAGAAGCAAGTACTTTTTGAGAAGACAATGCCAGTTCTTGCTGTATGTTATTGGAACGAGCTTTGACATCTTGAAGCTGTGCGCGAGTAATTTGTAGCTGTTTTTTGATGTCAGCAAGAGACTGTAGAAGTATTTTTCCCTGTACTTCTGGATCTAGCAAGTTATATTTCTTACGAAACTGTTCCAATTGTTTCTGAGCTTGATCCATCTGCTCTTTAACTTTAGGCAGTTGTTCGTTAACGAAAGCCAGCCCTTGAGAAATACGCTCCCTTTGTTGCTCTATGTTATAGTCTCGGTAGACCTTTTGTAGAACTTGAAGAACTTTTCGTGTTTTTACAGCGTCGTCGTCTTTGAAAGACACCTCGAATACTTGATTGGGAATCTTGTTAATTCCTTTATGACTCTGTAATAAATTTACAACTAGAGATCCTTGTTTACCCTTACCTTTGATTTCTTCTACTGTGATATCTGGATACTCTGAACGAAGCAAATCTACAGCTTTATGTATCATTTGAGAACTACTTAGCATCAGTTTCAACTGAGTAGCGTAGTCAACATCAACATTGGAGTTAGTTAACTCACTGTCTACACTGACTTGATTATCTATCGGGTGAGAACTCACCAAAATCTGCATGGAACTTCGGTATGTCGGTTTTGCCATTGAAGCTAAAAGGCTTGCCACCGACAAGACTGCACAAGAAACTCCCAGTATTTGCAAGCGTCTGCGAAGCAGAATTGTAGAGATTTTTCTAATGTCCACCGCACTTTTTGAAGAGGTAATAACCAGTTCCCCTCGATACAGACCAATATCAGCCACTATCAAATTCCTCTATTACTGAACCACACTATGTAAGGTAAGTTGCTAGTTATATAGTTAGGGTTGGTAATGGGTCATAGGTAATTATCACGAACCGTAAATCCCAATGCCCTTTTTTTCAACTATCACGCACTATATATGTCTAACTAAGTAGTGTTTGTAAAATATTTTGCCTACCTTTGTCATACGATTACTCTATTCATATCCATGTTGTAATTAATGTTCTCCTAAAACACTTATCATTTACCAAATATGCTGACACAAAAATCCAATTCATTTCAACTTAATGTGACAAGATTGCTTGAGATAGTCAACCTTTTTTATTAATCTTTACTATATCCTCAATGTCTGACATATCTGCTTTTATACAGTGGCTACATTTTCATAAATGAGTGTTTCAAAAGAAAAGTTTTATGATAGAAAAAGAATATATATACATTTTTAATTATTAAAAAAAACTAGTTTAGTATACAAAAAGACTCGATATTTAAAATAAAATCAACTTTTATACGATGAAAAAATTAAACCTTCTTGTGGGGGGAGAAAACAAAAGCAATCAAGAGTTTATTTCTCATTTTATGGTAGTAAAAATTTTGCTAGTTGACCACAAATAACGCTTTTAATATTTCTTAGTCAAATTGTGTATTTTTTTTGCTTATTAACTGCCTAACATCTTTGAAGAAGTATGGCAAGATCTCTATACTTGTGTTTTTATTTACTGA
>JAQYWO010000530.1 GCA_029379215.1 Rhizonema sp. PD37 | reverse complement strand
CTTTTTTATCTTCTATTTTTGTTTGATAGTCTCCTGGCAATTTTTTCAATTATGAAAAAATATAACCATTTAACTTAGTTAAAGCCTCTAAGCCTGTTAATTTAAATTCATCATTGACAAATTCATGTAATGTGGATGTCCGCTGTAAACCGTCAACAATAATATACTTACCCTCTGTAGTTTGATTAACATACCAAGGAGGTAAGGGAAAGTTGAGAATAACAGATTCAATAAATTTACTTTTTTGTTCTAATTTCCAAACTAGATTACGTTGAAAATCTGGGTCTATAATAAGTCTTCTATTGTCGTATTTTCTCATTAATTCGAAAACCGTTTGAGGGTCTTCTCTAATGTCAATATCTGCTTTCGTTGGGTCATAAGGATACAACCCACCATTATCACCTTTCTCTTCTTCTACAGTATCTTCGTCCGTTACTATGACATCGCAATCTTGTAGTTTACTAAGCATTTTTACTTGCTCCGCTTTTTCTAAGAGTTTATATATTACGATATCGTTCGGACTTGCAACGATTCTTAAAGTGCCTAACAATTAGATTATGACATCTCCCTGCTGTCTCGAATGCCCGAGCAATAAATCTACTCCCGCCTTTCCTGCCGAATCCCTGATTTGCTCACCTCAATCTTTGTCGCCGAACTGATTACCCCAAGCCTTTGCTTGTGGCTCATCTCTCCCTGGATATCCGACATCCCGGTTATCGATAACACCGCCAACACCTCCCTGTACTTAGAACCCTTTTGGACTCGCTCTCGCATTTACCTTTCCTAAGTCCTCGCTACCCTAGTCGAACGTGGAACGACTGTACACATCGCTACCCATCCAGACGCTCGCCGAGAGATTAAAGTTCATCTCAGCCATGACAAGGGTGGTAATGATAGACTGCTTAAGTGGGTAAGAAATTCTCACATTGTTGTGATGGTGACAGTTAGTGCTAAACACGCAGCTACAAATTTTATTGAAGCAAATCGTCCATCACATCTTATGCTTATTCTTCTAGTTAATAGTAAAGGTAGTGCAAGTATGTTGCGTACAATAGGGGAGCATCTAGCCCAGTAAGGAAAAGTGGGCATATTGCCCACTTATAATCAACCTTTAAACCGTCACTTTCTGCTTTGATACTTCAACAACTTGATAGAGTCTGTCTTCAAATTTTTGTGAACATGCGGACCAATCGAATTCAAGTATGGAGAGGCGGGCTTGTTGAGACATTTCTGCTTTGAGTTTGGGATTTTCGAGAATTGCGATCGCTTTATTCGCAAAATCTGTTGGGTTATTCGGTTCGGCGAGGAAGCCGTTGTGACCTGGGAATACCTGTTCCTCTGTTGAGGGTGCAATTGCTGCGACAACAGGGGTTCCAGAAGCTAGTGCTTCGTTATTTGTGGTGCAGAAGTTTTCGGTGACGGAGGGGTTGACAAATACGTCTGCTCGTGCGAACCAGCCTAACAATTCTGTACCGTGAGACTCACCCCACACGGTAACACTGGATTTAAATTTCTCAGCTAGACGTCGGATCTCTTCATCTTGGGGACCACTGCCAATGATCACCAGATGGGCGTCAGGAATTTTGGCGGCGATTATCGGAAATGCATCTAAGAGTTGGGTAATATTCTTTTCCGGGGTAATGCGTCCGACAAAAAGCAGAGTTGGTCGGTGGTCGTTGGGAATAGGATTGTAACGAATGTTTTGGGGATGAAATTTCTGGCAATCGACTCCTTGATAGGGAAGATATTCACTGTGTTGGCATTTTAGCTCTTGATACTTAGCCATCTGTGATTTAGAAGAAAAGAAACTGATGTCATACAACTCACTAAACTGCTTAACCAAAATGGGAATGATTGGACGAAACAAGTTAAAAAACCAATCTCCCAGATAATATTGAATGTAAGCAACAATATCGGTATGAAAAAGCGATACTGTTGGGGTACCAGTTCGCCTTGCATATTGAACAGCGATCGGGCGACCGTAACCTTGCAGAAACAGTGAGTAGATTCCTCTCATTTGCGCTGCTTCTTCAACCACGATAATGTCCGGCTGGAAGTTCTGAAGTAACTCAGTATCGTTCCAATGCCGATAACTGAATGGTTGGGGAAGAGACTTATAGAATATTAGGGGTTGTGTTGGAAATGCATAATGGGAAAAATTTGGGAAAGGCTCTAACTCACTTAACCCTGGCATGGGACGTTTGCCAACATTTTGCGGGTACTTGTCATTGATTTGTGGGTGGATGAGAAAGACTTCATGCCCCTGCTGTAGCAACCAGCGAACTCGTTGATGTACGGCAACGGAAACCCCCGTCAAGAACGGAGCATATAATCCCGTGAAAATCGCAATGCGAAGAGGTTGCTTTGTCATAATTTAGGCGAAGTCTTGTATAGCACTGATACCTTTGGATTTAGGAGTTACGCATTGACCACAATTCGTAATTGTGATTTCCCTCTTTTCTGTCTCATGCAATAGTTAGTGTTTAACAAATACCTAGTATCAAATCCTTGTTATTACAGCTAAATCACAAGTTTTGTCATCCCTGTTACTAACCATACTTTGACAAATTTTATGGCTGAATGAGTGCTATTTTAGCTTTGAATACGATAGGTAAATGATTAATTTGCCACCAAATCATCAACCTCTAACAATTTATAATGAATACTGTATTTATTCATTTGTCTTGAATCCTTAATATAAAGTTATTTAGAAATCAATTATGGATCGTTTAAATCCTTTATATAGATGGTAAAAGTAGGATTGATACTACAACATTTATAGAAA
>JAQYWO010000116.1 GCA_029379215.1 Rhizonema sp. PD37 | reverse complement strand
ACATGTATATGTATTTCTAACTTAAAATTTAAGTATGACATTTCAAGAAAACATAATAAAAGTTTAAATAATTATAAGTATAGTTAACATCTCCTAAAAATTGAATAATATAGTATAGATTAAGGATTTATCTATCTGCGATTCCTCTGGCAGCTAAGCTGAGGAGTTTTGTATAGGAACGTACAACTCGATTTCTAACGAGTCGTACGGGCAACGGAAGTGTTGAATGCATACAGGCATCCAGCAATAACTCTCGAGTGACAGTGTCGTCATTTTGTTTTGGAATTAGGCAGTAAGTTGAAAGGCTTTGAGTGCAGCGCATGACTAGCTGACGGCACGACTGCTAACATCTAAATGTTTATCAAGAAAAATAGAGGACGAGGGTATTAAATGGAGCCATTACAAAAGCAGGTTCAGACTTTGAATCAAAAAGTGGATGCCCTCTATCAAGTGATGGAGCAGCTAGACTGCAAAGTGTCTCTGGCTTTATCAGAGTGCTGTTTAGATAAAATAAATGAGGATAGAAATAACTTACTAGAAAGTAGTGAGCATCACTATCAGTTAAAAGGATATGTACATTTTAATCCGGAATTTGAACATAAAGATGTGTTAGAGGATAGTATTTACCCAGACAAAAATCCCCAAGGGAGAGAACAAAATATAACTCCAGAAATTCAAATCCAAAGACTGACAGCGCAGTTAACAGCTGCATACAATCGCATTGCAGCTTTGGAAGAGCAATTATTGCTCAAGAGAATTCATTCTTAACTCCCCTTCTTAACAACCAGCGTTCTAGCTGGGTTTCAATGGCTTCTAAAAGTTGATGTTGCTGCCAGTCTTGGCAAAGATGAGAGGCAATGCAAGCGCCTCCAGCACCCATACCTTCTTTTACAAAGCCCTGCTCATAGGCTTGCAATTGAGGATAGCGAGAATTAGCAAGACTTAGCTGCGTAGCAAGTAGGGGCGGAAAAACGTCAACAGAAGTGATATGACCTTTACCAACTAACTGGGCTAGCTTAACCGTAGCACCTGTTGGGTCTTCTGCTACCCAACGGGTTGTGCCAATTACGACTTCTTCTGGTTGCCAGGACAAATTATAAGTTTTAGCGATCGCAATCATCAGAGCATACACAGCTAGCATTTGCGTCCCACCAGCAAGTAAAACGCCACAACGACAACTGAGAGCGATTGCCATCCCAGCTACCACAACTTGCATCGGATCGCCCACTGCTGCCACAAGCTTAAGGGGATCGAAGAGACTGGGAATTTGCGTTTCTCCCACACTCTCTCTAATCTTCTCCAGTCCGGCTTGTACCACTGCCCATTTTTGTGTATGATTGCAGACAGGGTGGCTACTGTTGACTTTTCCTACAGCTTGTATTCCCAAGCCAGTTAAAATTGCTAGGGCAGTCGTTGTTCCACCAACAACGCACTCACCCAAAATGAGATACCCGTTCTGAACTTGATGACTGAGCCGTTCACCCCATTGCAGCCCTTGTTCTAATAAGTGGTGTACTGTTGCCAGATCTAAAGCATTACCCTGACTTAAGCACCGAGCTGGATAACCACCGAGATCGATTGCTGGAACATTCAGAGATAGGGGTAATCCGGCATTGAACAGGTAAACTGGAATTTTTAATGCCTCAACTACTGCGCTGGAAATCAATACAGGAGAGACTCCAGCATCAAGAGGTGGTAAAGGATATTGAGGTTTTCCTTCAGGACCATTGTACAAAAACTCGGCATCAGCACAAGCTGTATATTTCCGATCCTCTGGAGTGCAACCTGCTGCTGATATTCCTGGGATCAAACCAGTTTCGGTAAATCCTAAAACACAGGCAAACACGGATGGAGAATGGCGATATCGCTGCAGCCATTTTTCACCCTGTTTAATTTGGGTATAAATGCGAATCACAAGTTAGTGGTTGTTGGGTTTTTAAAAGTACTGAATATTATGTTCTTTTCCGCATGGGTGGATTTGACGGATATAACATGACTCCTAGTTATCTTTCATAATCCATGAGAACTTGTACCCAGTTTGGCGGTGGGGGGATCGAGTTGCCAAGTCGCTCCAAAAGTAGCCATGATGCAAGATGCACGATAAATAGGTAGATAAAGTTGTTGACGATAATCAAGGCGATCGCCCCCAATTGAATCCAAAAAACGCTAGGAGTTGCCAATATTTGCAGCTTGAGAAATATCCATTGTGTTAAATCTGTAATATCGTTAATAAAATAAATCCACAAATCTTCACTTGACAGCACTGACAACAACCACAGACGAAAAAATACACCTAAAGTACCCAGCAATGCACCTAAGGTAATGGAAACAATCCAAGGAACACGACGGTGCCATGTCGTTCCTAAAAGTACACCCATGAAAGCGAAGGGCATCACAAATTGTAAACTGCGAACTGGTCCCATCAACACTGACAGTAGCAATCCGGAGGTGAGAGCCGCCATCCATGACGCTCGGTTACCCCAACGAAGATACACTAATGCTATGGGGACGGGAAAAAATATTCGCCAAACTGGGCCTAAAGGAAAGTAAGCATTAATAAACCAAATTAAGCTAGCTGTACTTGCTAAAAACGCTGTTTCCACCATTTTTAGAGGTGCTTCCAGTTTCATCTGGGTTGTGTCGCGAACTCTAGTTTGTTTATCCATAAATTGAAATTTAGCTAGTGGAGTAAGGGAGGCGCGGACACAAGAACTCAGAGTTGTGATTAATTCTGAGGTTGTTAGACAATCATTCTTTCTAAGGCTGATAGATCGGGAATACAAATAACCTCTTGCTCTCGTCTGATCAACTCTTTTTTTTCTAGCCTCGTCAAAACTCGTGTGACTGTTTCCCGTGCTAATCCACTCAAACTACTTAATTCCCGGTGAGGTAAATTAGGAATTTCAGTTCCTTGTTGCCCTTTCTTGCCCTGCCCTTCTGCCAAAAATAATAAAGTATCTGCTACCCGAGATTGACTGTCAGATTCTCGCAGTCGCAGTCGCCGATTAACTTGCCGCAAGCGTCGCGCCATCAGTTGCGCCAATCTAACTCCTGCCATGGGTTCTGTATGAAGTAACTTAACAAAATCCTGAGCAGGCATACTACCAATGACTGTGACAGTTAGAGTAATCACATCGGTGGAACGAGGGACTTCATCGAGTGCTGCCATTTCCCCAAACAATTCTCCTTTGCCAAGAATGTTTAGCGTTACTTCTTTGCCTTCTAGATTATAGGTACGAATTTTTACCCATCCATCCATAATGAAATAGACAGAACCGCCCCAGTCATTTTCCAGCAGGATCACTTGATTCGCGGGATGCGTACGGGTTACAAGGTGGGTGAATGCTGATTCCACAACAGCTTCTGGCAACCCTTGAAAAAAGGTAGTCAAGATCTTCCAGGGGGGATTTATAGGTGTCTGCAAGCTATATCGATCTTCCATTACAAAATATTTTTATTACAGCCGCAATATACATAACAAACAAAACCGCGATCTTAAGCCTAAGCTATCAAAGCACAGTTTTTTTCAAAGATAAAACTCAACTATGCTAAACAATAAAACGATTCAGGACGTTTTTTCAGAACTGTTTTTACTTTTAAGTTTAAACTGGGAAAAAGTTTGGTATCAAAGCAGTGTATAGCCTGCGATCGCTTCGGAGGGAGGCTAGCAGCACTGCAAACAAAACTACTTAATCACGTAAGCAAACAATATCAATGATACTCAAGCTCATTAATTTTTGCTAACCTATGATTTTTAGCTATTTCTGCTTGTTAACGTCCATCAACTAACCTGATTATTCAAGAGTTATGAACACCACAGAGGGTATTAGGTGTAAATAGGGAAATTTTCTTCGCCTACACCTCCTCTTCAGTAGAGTTTCAAGACGATCAAAGCTGAGGTTACAAATTGACAATTTTCGTACTAGCAGTTTAACAATGCACAAATTGGCACTTCCTAGCATAAAAGACGTGGGATACTTGGGCTAACCATGTCGTTGGGAATTGCTAATTCCTAAAAGCTCATGGCTAATTGCTAAAAACTAATTACTAGCCCGATCCCAATGTAACAGCTGGTGCTAAATCCCATATTAAAAATAAAAGGTAAATGAAAGTGACTTCCCGTGTAACTGAAATTCAAGCACTGATTGCAGATATTGACAACCTACTTACCAACAAAGGTAAGCGTTTACCCAGAGTTCTCTCGAATCAAGATCAAGAACCAAGACAAGTATTACAACGAATTCGCGACTTCCTGACTAGGTTAACGGAGAGTGAGGCTCAAGCAAACACGAATAACCCGCGTGTTCAACAGACACAAATATCACCCTTGTTATCAAGATTTACTGAAGGCGATCGCCCATCTTTATCACAGCAAAATCAACCTAACCAAGAACAGAGTGCTTTGATCGCACTCCAAAATACGTCTTCAGCATTGCTAACACCGCTGCACACAGAATTACAAGCACTATTGCAAGAACGCGCAACTCTTGTGCAGGAAATTCGGCAACTTGAGCAAAAACGACTACAAAACTACTCTTTGGCACAGCAGTTAGAAAACCAGGAGAAAATGATTTCGGAATTTTTGCAGGCGATCATGAGTCGCCTAGCACTATCCAATACATATACTACAGAAACAACCGAACTGACAACAGAAAGGAACAAAGGTAATACTCAATTAGCACCCTCCTTCGAGCAGGGGTTGCTAGATTCACCAGAGCGGATCGAACGGTTAACACAGCTGAGTGTAGACTTAGATCAACGGTTACTGGCCTTAGATGGGACTGTAAATGTTGTTTTTGAGGCACTACAGCAAAATGTTCATACTTACCACGATTCCTTATCTCAAGCGCTGGCAAGAATGCATAGCAAAGGAGTGCAAGGAGAACAGTTGTTGGCAAGCCTGGTTGATAATTTGATGGAGCAGTTGCAGCAACAAGAATTATCCACAGATTTACGGACTATAACGGTAAAATATGGTACATCTACTCTACCTCAGGCAACAACAGCAGACAGGGAATCAGTCTTGACAAGTCATAAGTTAGAGTTACCAGCAAACGATGCTCAGGAAACGATTGAAGCTCAACAGAATACAGATATCACATCAGCGGATTTGGATGCAGTGCTTTTGCAACTCAGTCAAGAAACGCAAGATACTATCGAATCTCAGCCCAGTGATACTGAGTTAATGGATGATGAAGTAGACCATTTATACGCTAGTTTGTTTGGTACCGATAATTCAATTCACTCAAGTGATAACACATTAGAAACGAAAAATGATGCACTAATTAGTATTCCAGATGATTTAATTGTAACTCCCATAGTGTCTCCTACAACACCGACAATTTCTGAAAAGTCACCACTCATTTCTGAAACAAATGATACAGTTATAGATGATTTATCTGTACCCTCACTTACCGTTTCTCAAGAGTTCCCAATCGAAGAGCAAGTAAAGGACATAGTTATAGATGATTTATCTATACCCATACCTACCATTTCTCCAGAATATCCAATTGACGACGAGCAAACGAGTAATGATAAGACTATTGAATCTACAGTCTTACCACCTGCACTTAATACCTATGAAGTGCAACAAGCAGAAGCCCCTCAAAGAATACCAGATCCTTGGTTCGATCAACAAGATGCAGGCCTTTTAGGTGTAAACAACGTTAACCTACAAAACCAAGATATACAGTACGCTCCAATCACGAGCGCACTAGCACTATCTGATTTATATAACACATTTCTAAAAGAAAATACAGAGGTATTAATAGGCGCTGCAAATTACAACCTCGTTGAAGAACCAGCAAGTGCTGATACCATTACATCGCTGATGAGTCTGTTAAGTTATTTAGACGGTAACGAGGAATTATCACAAATACCCTCTCCTCATATAACAAGCGTAGGATCAGCTTATTCAGAAATAGCAGAATCGCCTGTGTTGAGTGTAGAAGCTCAAACACCAGAAGTTGAATATGAGGATAACTACACTCCAGCTTCACCACAGGAGAATTTGCTGATTAATGAAGTTGCACAGGTAACCGTATTACCTGATATCTCCTTAGAAGAATCGCAGTTACAGCAATTAGAACAAGATTTGGCGAACTTTGACAGGCAGCTTAATTCTCAGTGGCAACCTGTTTTTCATCCAGAAGATCGAGAAGAAGTGCCGCCATCGTTGAAAAGTAAGTTAGATTCCGACATTATAGAAAAAAATGTTGTGACATCAGAAAACGCCTCCACTTCTTCACCTGTCCAAAGTTTTGATTCTCATACACACAGGATTCCCTTCTCTTCTCTTCTAGATGCTGCGCGAACGAAACGCTTGGCGGCGAACGGAATGCATTCCGTTCGCGAACACCCGGAGTCGTCTGTTGGATCTGTTTCCACAACTCCTCCTATAAATAATGTAGAATCACCCATAACTCTTGAGTCAGTTTGGTATCTAGGAATCGATATAGGTACAACTGGGATTTCTGCTGCACTGTTGAATCGTTCCACAGCAGTTGTGTATCCTCTTTACTGGTTAGCAGAAAATCAATCCCAAGCAACGACACAAGCACAATCTTTTCGTTTACCCGCAGAAGTTTATCTACCTCAGGCTTCTGTGACTCATGAAGAGACAGATAACAAACAAGTAGAACAAACATTTCCCGCAACTGTTACCGAAGAAGTACCAGAAAACCAACCAACAACTCAAACGCACAATCTTTTCTCAGCACACTTGAAACCTTATTTACAAGTTGCACTCTCCTACAAAAATGAGCAAAAAAAGTGGGAACCTGTTTTACAGTTAAATGAATTTTATACAGTCCCTTTAGTTTGGGTTGTCCGATCGCTTTCAAAGTTGTTGTTAACCTTAAAATCAGACAGCAGTAGTACAACCATAGGTTTAACTGCTGCGGCAGTTGGACTAGACAAACACACTTTTCAGAATATTATCAATAACATTGCCGGAATCATCTGCACTTGTCCTTCTCATTGCTTTGAACAATATCGCTTCAACGTCAGAGAAGCTTTACTGATCAGCAAATTAGTACAGCATCCCCAACAAGTGTTTTTTGTGGAGGAAGCGATCGCTTCTGTACTCCCAGAATTGAATAGTGCTAGCGGTGAAGTTGTTGAATTAAGTGTCGCTCAAGGTTTTAGTCCTTTAAAAACCAATGAGCGTCTTTTGGTTGGTAGCACTCTCATTATTAATATTGGTGCCGCTTCTACGGAAATGGGTTTGGTTGATTTGCCAGAACATCTTGAAGACTTAACCCACAATGATTTCATGCTTAGTAGTTTCGCGTATGCGGGTTCGGGGATAGATCAAGACATTATCTGCCAATTGCTGTTTCCGCCGAAATGGCGACAAGCACGTGTGGGAACAAACAAGGATAGCAATCCCAACAACCCTCTGCAATGGCAACCATCGATTCCTGGTTTGGAACAGATGCGCCTATCTACTTTGATGTGGGAACAATTGAACCTACCCAAACCAGGAGAACCTGATATCAGCGATCGCATTCGCCTTCAACAGCGTTTAGAAAGTTCTCCTTTAGGAAAGGCAATGCTGGATGCGGCGATCGCCTTGAAGCATGTTTTGCAACATCAAGACACTTTTACTTTAGAATTGGCAGATCAGCGGTGGGTATTGCAACGACGGGATTTGGAAAGCCAGGTATTTGTCCCGTTTGTACGCCGTCTCAACCGCGAACTTAATAAGTTGTTAGTCGCTAAAGGCATACCCACAGAAGCAATTAATCAAGCAATTCTGACTGGTGGGGTAGCATCAATCGGCGCGGTAAGTCGCTGGCTCAAGCAAAAGCTACCTAATGCTAAGATTATTCAAGATTTGTCTGTTGGTGAAAATAGCTCTGCTACTTGCAGTCGAGTTGCATACGGTTTAGCGATGCTTCCCCTACATCCTCAAGTTTTAGAAGTCCCAAGACAACAATATACCGACTATTTCCTGTTCACGGAATTACTACGGCTGATACCACAACATCCCGTATCCTTTAACGAAATTATCCAGTTATTTGAGGCTCGTGGGATCAATACCCGTAGTTGTCAGCAACGCTTACTGGCATTTTTGGAAGGTGAATTACCAACGGGTTTAATACCATCAACTCAAGACGGAGCTTGGCTGACTTCAATTTCAAGTGAAAACTACGAATATAAGGCGATCGCTGCTGCACCACTTTTTGAAAAAGAAGGAAGTCTGACTTATCGTCCTAATCCCCAACAACTACAAACTGTGAGACGTTACCTCGATGGTATCAAAGCAAGTACTCAGCAATCACTAGAGGAGCCTTATACAGTTAATTTCGTTGTCGAGGCTATTCATTAGATATCTCCGTAGGACTTACGCACTCTCATGCCTGAAACCTCGATCCCCCCGAACCCACGCCAGTCGCTGTGAGTTCGGGCTAAGCCGTCATTCGCGCTGGCTCCCCTTAAAAAGGGAGAAATTTAAAAGCCCCCTTTTTAAGGCAGGGCTGATTCATCGGATAAGGTACGTATTTTGTCAATAGCATTGGCGATAAATATTCGGGCAAAAGTCATGAATTGTTGACCGTTTTGATGCCTAAGATTGGATGTCAATTCAATACCTTGCTTATTTTTCATGTCTTGAACCCTTGATTTTTAAAGCCTTTCAGGGAATGAATCAGTCCTGCTAATAGTTTTACGTTAGGAGTTTTGTAATGGATAGGTATTCCAATGACACCTACTATATACGTTGTAATAACTTAGACCTAATAGAACATGCTCTAAACCGGATTTTTGAGCAAGAAGGCAGTCGTCGCATCCCTTTGCCTCCCTTATCCATAGATGATACTGAGTTATCTGTAGAAGAAATTGAAAACGACGTCGTTTTTCAACGTCGTTATAATTCTAATTTAGCTAACGAGCTATGGATGTTTGGATTATTTGCTGGTGAACTTGGATGGACGATTGTAAAAAGTTTTCCCCGTAATTTACTATGCCGTCGAGCACAAGACGTCGATCGCCCTCGATTATCGCAACTAGTAATGCAGCTTGGTACTGATGCTTTTTATATAGGTTACAGCGAAGAAATTAGTCTTCTTATGGAAACAGATGCCAAAGGTAGCATCTTCATTTCTGGTTCAGTTGACAGGGATGACTCAGAAGAAGATAAATTTTTTGATGAGCAGATTAACTTGGTAGATCGTATCCCGTCAATAGAGCAACTGAAGCTGATGTATTCAAAAGCACCTCAACGGTTTTTCTTGTTAAATGTTTCAGAGCAGGTGCAAAGAGCAGAGCAAGAACTAAAAGAAGAGCAAGACAAAAGGTTTAAGGAATGGCAGGAGCAGTTTTTAGACAGTTATGCCAAACGTTATTTTTCTATAATGTCACCCAATGAGCTGGAACAGTGGAAGGTAAGGTTTCGGCAGAATAGAAATCAGCTATTTGACGAAAAAGGAGGAAATAAGTTATTTCGAGCTTGGTCTAATGCATGGCAGGACTTGAGTGACATGGCTAGCGGTTTTCAAATATTCGAGATAGGCATAGGTCGACAGTTAGGTGGGGCACCTAACTACTGGCATCTAGGAAGAGAATCTTTAGTTTATCGTGCCTACACCCAACAACAGCAGCTAGAAGCTGATGGGGCGCGGCTATTGTACTTTCAACCTCCCCAGTAATTGTGAAGTAGAATTCCTCATCGAATTAAGGAAGCTTCTCATAAGATTGCCATTCGTCCCGTCATCTTGCTACCACCTGAGCCTCTGTCGTCTGATGATGAGAGGATGTCTGAAAAGTTTAGAGGAGGTGATTTTGACTACGCAAGCTGTTTTAACATTAAACGAATCATTGCGACATAAATAAAAGCCTCTGTCGTTTCAGGTAATATCTCATAGTCTTTACTTAATCTGCGACACCAATTGAACCAACCAGCTGCTCTTGCTGGTAGGGAGTTATTTCAATACCGTAATCCTAAAACAGTTACAGAGCAAAAAGTCACGGTTTACTATATTCCCTTATTTCCTTCCTCTCGGATTTTTTAGCCAACTATTGTTATTTACTTTCATCTGCTTTCTCAACAAAGCCTGAGTGGTATCTGACTAAGGTGAGGATGGGACGTAAGCAGATGGTGGTTGGAAGTACAGCAGTTTCGCTCCAACTGCTTCCAGCCACTGTGGCTTAGCATAGGCACAATAAGCTAGATTGTACAGATTCCAGTAATTATGTGAGCCAGCCATCACTGCTGCCAGAGCCTGATCAATGCGTTGAATATAAGTCTTACCTAGTTCATCCATTAGCTCGGATGGCAAATCTTCCTCATCTCCTTTCAGTTTCTTTATTTCCGCTTCTATTCTTTGAACTTCTGGATTTTCATTCACTCGCAGCGCCGCCTGCATCTCATGTGGCACTTCTAAAAGGGAAAATTGTGCAATTTCCAATGGCCTATAAATTTGTTCTTCGTAAAATTGATAACATTCTGGAGCTTCTTTGCTGCCAATACAACCGGAAATAAAAGTACGACCAGTGGCATCCGCTTCCAGCAGAACGCCATCGAAAGAACGGGACGCCCGCAGATGAAAGGCATCGCACCTCAGTTGTATTGCTAACGCTGATAGCCAGGGGCGACTGACACCAGTAGCTCTCTGACAAAGCAGTTCGTATGGCCAAGATTTGACAATCGTCCAACCGTTGGTACCGCCAAACAAGCCAAAAAGCCATAAGTTGCTTGGTAGGCAAGGCGGACGACGGCGCAGTTGTTCCACATCAATCATTAACTGAGGAAGTTCAGTTAGGCGATGACAACCTGCTTCTTGTTCTAATAAGCGTGTTATCCCCTGTTCAATGGCAGCAAGGTTGCCCGACCGAATACAACTGGTGAAATTCGAGTATCTAAAAAACACTTCCAACCTCTCATATCGATAAATATCCCTAATTTCATTTGTTCTTTCAACCCGCCTGGTTCGCTCAAGAGTTTTCGGCAGGAGAAATATGGTCGGCGATATGTAGAACAATCAATATAGGTGCTGATCCAGACCTAGATCATATCTCGTTCTACGGCTAAAAGTAGCGCTTTTGGAACGAACTCAACAGTTAAAAATTAAAGACGTTATTTTACCTAAAGGTGGTTATCGCAACGAGAAACGAATTCAATTTGAAAGAAATTGAGATTAGATTGGCGAGGCGCGTGTTCTCACAAATTTTACGTTAGGAGATCTGCAATGAGCGGGTTTTGGAATTACACATACTGCATTCGGTCAGATAATCTAGATTTAATCGAGCAAGCTCTCTCGCGCATTCTAGAGCTTGAGGGCTGTCGTCGCATTCCTTTGCCTACCCTTTCTATAGATGTTGAAGAATTGCGTAGTTGTCCCTGGCTTTTGGAAGATGAACTATGGGCAATCGGACTATTTGTTGGTTCACTTGGATGGACGATTGTAAAGATGGTGCCAGTGGAACTACTGTGTCGTCGGGCAAGAGAAGGCGATCGCCCACGGCTATCCGAACTAGCAATGCAGATTGATAGCGATGCTTTTTATGTAGGCTGGTACGAATACGGTGGGATTCTCATGGAAGTGGATGCTATGGGTGGCATATTTATCTCTGGTTCGATTGGAGAAGAGTACTTGAATGAAGGTAATTTTTTTGACCAGCCAATTAACCAAGAAGAGTCCAATCGATTTTTTATACTAGATGTTCCAGAGGAGATGCAGAATGTAAAGCTTGTACAACAAGAGGAGCAAAATAAACGGTATGTACAATGGGAGGAGCAGTTTTTAGAAGACTATGCTAGACGTAATTTTCCTCTGATGACAGCCAATAAGTTAGAAAAGTGGAAAGAACGTTTTTACAAAGACAGATGTCAGTTTTTTCAAAAAAACGAAGGAGAACGGTTATGTGAAGCTTTGGATTTAGACGCATCATGCTTGTTCATTAATCCTGGTTTTGAGATGTTTGAGAGAGTGCTGGCTCAACTTTTGGGCGGTACACCTTCGTACTGGTACTTAGGAGCAGACCCTTTAGTTTATCGTGCGTACACCCAGCAACAGCAGCTAGCTACTGATGAGGCAAGGCTATTGTTCTTTCAACCAATCGAATAGTGCTGACAATCAATATGCTACTGATGTTACTGGTTCTGAAGGTGACTTTATAGTGATACCTCCTAATGGTGTTGCTACTGCCGATCCCCTTTCTCAAATATACCGTGCTGCGTTTTATGACGGTATAGTTGTACCGGATGGAGCGTCAAAGAAGCCACCACTGGCAACTTTAATTAACCCCCCTCAACAGGTTGGCGATTTAGCCGAAGTGAAAACAGGGTACGAGGCTTTGTCTAGGATTGTTGCAGGCAAAGCGTTACCACAAAGAGAGATCAACGGAGAAACAAAGCCATCGGATCAAGAACTATATGAAAATCTGGTCAATCAGGTTCTTAAAGAAGCATTAATAGCCAAGGTTTGTCATAAAGAATACTTCTTGGCTTTTGATAGGAGGTCTGTTGCTGACAGTGCTAGACAACTACTTAATTCTGAGCCCAGTATTGTAGCAGCAGGACTTAATATCCCAGTTCGCTACATTACAGCTCGTCCCTTACTCCCCAAAACATCATAAGGGCAAAGTTCAAAAGTATTCATCTGCATATACAGTTTTCTCTGACTGCTTAATTAGACGAGCAAGCCGACTTGTGGTAGTACAATTGTTCTATGAGCAGAGGTATCGATGGTACAATCAAAATCAACTATATCAGGCTCAGGACTTCAAGAACTTCACTTTGGAAGGTTTATGACTGTAAGTTACTGCAATAACACTACCTGCATTCGCTCAGATAATCTCGACTTAATTGAGCAGGCTTTAACCTGTATCTTTGAACAGGAAGGTTATCGCCGCATCTCTCAGCCACCTCTGCCCCAAAACTCTTTACCAGTCATGAAAACACTACTCAGCTGTCCTTGGAAAATAACGCCCTACTTGTGGGTTATGGGCTTATTTGTTGGTAATCAGGGATGGACAATTGTCAAGACCTCACCGTCAAAACTACTCTGCAAAAGAGCTGGCGGTGCTATCCGCCCCAGGCTTTCATCCTTGGCGATGCAGACTGGTTGCGAGACCTTTCATTATATGGTAAACGACCGCCACTGGGGAGTACTGCAGGAAGTAGATGCCTCTGGGCGAACCCAAGCCTCTGGCTATTTGGACTGCGATGACATAGAAGATATGAGATTTTGCGACGAACCAGTGAAGCAAACAGGTGGACTAAATTTCTTTCTACTGAATGTGTCCTCTGAACTACAGGCAGTAGCGAGAATCCGCATCAACAACTATCAGGAAAGAAAAAGAAGAAAGTCCGAATTAATACCACTGATGCGAAAGTCCGGAGAAACCGCAGAGGAAGCAGAATCTGAATACGAACAGTTGTGCAAAAGCAATTTTGAAATTCAGGATGAAGCACTAGGGCAAACTTTGATCGATTCGCTCCGCTACTGGGACTACTGGCGTAATAATAATCCACTTTACCTAGCCTACACCGTGCCACAACAGCTAGAAGCAGACGGGGCGCGGCTGTTGTACTTCCAACATGATAGGTCAGTCAGAGAGTTAAATGTTGAAAAAATGTGGTTGGAGATTAGCGATCATACAAACACAGACAATTTGCTCGAGGGTATATGGTAAGAGGTTGTTTGAAAAGGGTCTGCTTGAGGCTTAAGTGAGACTCAGCGGCGCGATGCCGAAGGCAACGGCTGCCATCCGTATCGCAAATCCCAAAACCCAGATTCTCTCATAGCGTTTCTCGGTAACTAGGGTAGTGAAACACACGCTCTTAGACTTTTCAAACATCCTCTAAAGGCGGGTGCCATGTGTATTTTTCCCACGTTGTAGCAGGGGATAATGATTGAAACTAAAGGCATTTGATGAGTGAACGTGCTTTGTGGTTGCTTCTTTAAGGCCGATGTCAAGGTTATGCTTGTTCCTGTTTTTGTGAGATCGCTGTCTGACGCTACTACCATTGACCAACTTTTAGGTTTTGGTACTATCAATACTTTCTGCCACTTTTGAACAGTTGCCACTTGGAAGTCTACTGAAATCTGAATGAAGTGAAGCTGAAGCTCGTCAGCAATTTCTACCACTGACCCTTCTCAATCTTGGATTTTTAGTGTCGAATAGGTATTAGCAAAGAATATTCCAAAAGACTGGTGCCTATTAACCTTTAACACCACTACCAGCATCCGTAGGGACAATATATTTTTGTAAAAACAGAAATAGTAATAGTACTGGTGTAATAGAAATTATCGATCCAGCTGCTACCAGCCGCCAATCTAAGGAAAAAGTACCTGCAAGCTTTGCGACTCCTAAAGGAAGGGTATACAATTTTTCATCTTGGATGACAATTAAAGGCCAGAGAAAATCACTCCAAGAACCGATAAATTCAAACATTGCCAGAGTTACTAATGCTGGGCGAATCGAAGGAAGCATCACATACCACCACAAGCCTAACTCTGAACACCCGTCCATCCGTGCCGCTTCTTCCATCTCTTTGGGAACATTCATAAAAGCTTGTCGCAACAGAAAAATACCGAAGGCGGAAGCTAAGCTGGGAAGAATCAACCCCAAATAAGTATTTCTCAAACCCAGTTGCACTGTCAAAATATATAGGGGAATCATCACGATTTGGAAAGGAATCATAATCGTCGAGACAATGGCGATAAAAATCCAGTCTCGTCCCGGAAATGATAGTCTTGCCAACGGGTAAGCAGCTAAAGCACAAAATATCAAATTTAAGCTAACAGTCAGTATCGCTACCAAAGTACTGTTAAACAAATACTGCCCAAAAGGTAAGGAATGCCAAACAGAGACAAAGTTCTCCAAAGTTGGTTGACTTGCGAAGAACTGTGGTGGCGAGTGAAAAATATTTTCCGTTGGCGATTTCAATGCCGTACTGAGCAGCCAAAATAGGGGGAAGAGCATGAATACTGCGATCGCCCCCAGTAGCCCATAGATCCCTAACCGATGTTGGATTTTGACATTAGCTAGCTGCATTTCTCCAATTTGAACAAGAAATATTACCATGAGCGTAACCCATCGCAACCGATTCGAGCAATTGACTGGGATACTGCTGTATTGCGAAAAGGGCTAAGTTCTGTCGAGCATCAGGCGTTTGTTTAGCGATTGAACAAATGATTGTTCAATCCAGTTTCTGTACATACATTCGACAAGGGCATATCCCAAGGTTCAATGGGCAGCTGAGGTAAATAGGCAAATTCAAACACAATGCCTATAGTTGGCTTTGTTACCCACTCGGGGGAACTCAGCAGGCGATCATAATATCCCCCTCCATAACCCAAGCGATACCCTCTCTTATCGCAAGCAACACTCGGTAAAAGAATTAAATCTACTTCTGTAGGAACTATAGTTGGGGCATTAGGATGAGGTTCGATAATACCGTAAGTTCCTCTTTGTACAGAGTCTTGAGGTTTCCAAATATGCCAACAAAGGGAGTTACCAACACAACGAGGAAATCCCCATTGATGAAGAGTATTTGTGAATAAGAAAGTTAGATCGGGTTCTTGGCGAAAGCTGAAATAAGCAAGTATTGTTTTTGCTTGCTGGAATAGGGGAAACGATAAAAGGTTTGTGCAGATGCTCAAGCTCTTTTCTCTCCACTCTGTTTCCATCATTGATTGACGAGTTTTGAGCAGCGATCGGCGTAGTTCTGCTTTATCTGGTTGATGAGCCAACTCATTCACAAATTGATGAAAAAGTCTATTTTTTTTGCTATAACATGCCTTATTATATAGTGAAAAAAGACACAGATACCCGACTTCTCGAAGAAGTCGGGTATCTTATGTTGTAACGTCGTTATAGATAATTTCTATGAGTGCATCAGCTTATAAGTGGAAGAATCTCAAAAGGGTTCTGTAGAATCGAACGTGGAATCATTAGCTGAAGCCAAGGTGAATCCAAATCTTGCTTTCGTACTGCTTCTGGTACTGTCCAATTTTGACCTGAAGCCACTCAACCTCCTGTGAATAAGTAAGTAGGGCATATGCCCTACCTCTAATTTACCCAGCGTTTTTCCGCCACCACTCAATCGTATTCTTCAAACCTTGCTTGAAGTCTACTTGGGCAGTGAAACCAAAGGTGTGCTTTGCTCGTTCTGTATCCAAACAACGCCGGGGTTGGCCGTTGGGCTGGTTGGTTTCCCAAACAATTTCGCCGTCAAACTCCATCAGTTCGCAAATGAGATTAATCAAGTCGCGGATGGAAATTTCCGAGCCAGTACCCAAGTTTACGGGTTCGAGGTCATTGTAGAATTGAGTACCCATGACAATACCCCTTGCTGCGTCTTCGGAATACAAAAACTCCCGAGTGGGACTACCGTCACCCCAAACTGGAATTTTCTTTTCTCCCTTTATCTGAGCTTCCTGGACTTTGCGAATTAGCGCTGGGATGACGTGGGAACTTTTGGGGTCAAAATTGTCTTCTGGTCCGTACAAATTCACTGGTAACAAGTAAATGCCATTAAAGCCGTACTGCTGACGGTAAGCTTGTAGTTGAACTAAAAGAGCTTTTTTCGCTATTCCATAAGGAGCGTTAGTTTCCTCTGGGTAGCCCTTCCACAAGTCATCTTCTTTAAATGGGACTGGAGTGAATTTGGGATAGGCGCAGATAGTGCCAACGCAAACAAATTTTTCTACGACCGCTTGAGAAGCTGCGTGAATTAACTGAGTTCCCATCATCAAGTTGTCGTAGAATAACTCACCGGGTTTTTCGCGGTTAAGACCGATACCACCGACATGAGCTGCTAGATGAATGACAATGTCTTGCTGATCGACGGCACGGTGGCAATTTTCCAGAACGCGCAAATCACAGTCATGCGATCGCGTAACTGTAATTTTTTGCCGATCTGCTCCAGCTTTGCACAACTGGTCTATAACCTGACGCCCTAGGAAACCGGCTCCACCAGTGACGAGAATCCGTTTGTTTTTTAGTTCTAAAACGGTCATTCGATTTTGGATTTTGAATTTTGGATTTTGGATCGATCCCACGGTTTGTACCGGGGGTTCGAGATTTTGTATTTATTCCATAGATGACAGAGGTTTATACGTTGCATCATCAAGGAATTATCGAGCGTATCCTTCTCTTTTAATAGTATAAAAAACAATCAGTACTCTGCTTTCGTTAAACAGATCCCTTACTGATAGCTAAGTGCTTTATTAAAAGTGGAGAACGCCCAGTTCTTGCCGAATCATGGCATTATCCTTAATCACCTTTGCCACTGTGCCATTTGGCGAAGTTAAACCCACTGCCTGCAAGTCGGCTTCTACCATTAGGGCGACCAATTGCTCAAATGTTACTGATGGTTTCCAATCCAATGTTTCCTGCGCCTTGGTAGGATCGCCAATCAATAAGTCCACCTCAGCTGGACGGATATAACGCTCATCAAACTCCACATAATTTTGCCAATCGAGATTCACATAGTTAAAAGCTATTTCCAAGAACTCGCGCACGGAATGGGTTTCGCCAGTCGCGATCACATAATCGTCTGGTGTTGATTGCTGCAGCATTTTCCACATTGCCCTGACGTAATCCTTGGCGTATCCCCAATCTCGCTTGGAATCTAAATTGCCCATGTAAAGTTTTTTCTGTTTACCAGCAAAGATTCGGGCAACCGCCATTGTAATTTTGCGTGTCACAAATGTTTCACCACGACGGGGCGATTCGTGGTTAAAAAGTATCCCATTACACGCAAACATACCGTAAGATTCGCGATAATTCACCGTTTGCCAATGTGCATAAACTTTAGCACACGCATAAGGACTGCGGGGATAAAACGGTGTTGTCTCCTTCTGTGGGACTTGTTGCACCAAACCATACATTTCTGAAGAACCTGCTTGGTAAAAGCGTACTTGAACGCCAGTACGATGCTCGTAGTCGCGGATTGCTTCCAACAGACGTAGGGTTCCCATTCCTACTGTATCTACCGTGTATTCAGGAGCATCGAAGCTTACCCGTACATGGGATTGAGCACCTAAGTTGTAAATCTCTTGAGGCTGAATTTCTTCTAATATACGGCGCAGTGTTGTTCCATCTGTCAAGTCACCATAATGAAGAAACAACTTTACCCCATCTTTGTGAGGGTCTTCGTAGATATGATCAATACGGTCTGTGTTAAAAGTGGAAGTCCTACGAATAACACCATGAACCTCATAACCTTGCTCTAGCAAAAACTCACTCAGATATGAACCATCTTGACCAGTAATACCAGTGATCAGCGCTCGCTTTTTTTGTGTCATGCTCAATTATCCCTTGTCGTTTCTGGATTAAATGTATACAGGCGACTTGGTACAAACTAGCAGCTAATTGCTCATTTGCCCAATGGGAAACCTACGAGTTTCAATTGAATATCAGCTAATTATTATCAGTGAATATGCTGAATTAAGAGGATTTTTTTGTAAGCTCCTACTCTCTTTACTAAAGATTTTTCGCCTTTACTGTATAAATCTTATATCTTTACAAAAACTTTATATATTTGACTTTTCTTAAGGACTGAATCAAGCTCTGTTCTCATTCATAATTTATCAGCCTGCGCCACAAAATTTAGAGTTTTTCTCAGCACGTTTACAGAGGAAGATTCCAAAAGTTAACTAGTTCAGGAGTACTTGATGCTTCGGGTTTTGTGCGCTCATAACCCCAAGCGAGAAACGTTTCCGATTGAAGTAAAACTCGCTCTAGAGAGTACTCTCTAGAGCAGATTTTACGTAAAGCTACTGCCCTTGGGATACGCTTACCTTGGGCAGACTTTACGTCAGGACGCATTATTTCTTGTGGTACTCTCCCTTGAAAATAAATCTTTATTTCTTCCATACCTGTAAGGTTCGGCGTCAGACATGAGTGTGCTGCAAGTATTTTTACTTTTTACTTTTTACTCAGCACAGTTGTGGTGAGCCTATAATCCAGCAACCAGACTGTTGTATATACTTCGGAGTTATAGCAAGGGATTGATGCTTATGACAATTATCAATATACAAATCATCCTGTTGCAGCCTTCTACAATCAACTTGTCTTAACAGTTTTTGCCACTGCTATAGCTGCTACATTTTTCACTAGACAAAACAGGACAACCTTTGTATTTTTAAAGCGAATAGTAATTCTTTTCACCTAATATCATGGGTTTATCCACAAAAATACACCTAGATCTTCGGTTTTACCAGCAGATTTTGGTGGGAGGTTGTCGCGTTTTGTCCTGGTTTTTCTCAACCCTTTCACGGTGAGGCTTGTGTATAGCATGACAATTCATCTATGGAGAACCACTAGAAAAGTATCCGACGATTCCAAGCCCCGAATTCATCCGTTGGGTTCTAAATAGCGAGAAAGAATTACGCATTATTATTGGTCAGTAGTTTGTCGTCGAAACTCACAACTGACCGACAACTATTCAATATGCGCCATTATTTTTGGGGATAACGACAACACCAATTGTTTTCACAATGATCCATAAATCCAGCCAAAAAGTTCTAAATTTGACATAGTGCAGGTCTATTTGAACCCGCCGAGGATATGGAATGTCATTGCGTCCTGAAACTTGCCACAATCCAGTGATGCCGGGACGAATAGTTAAAATTTGAGCGATATGGTAACCGTACTTTGGTAGTTCTTCTACTACTAAAGGTCGGGGACCAACAACACTCATATCCCCTTTTAAAACATTCCAAAATTGAGGAAATTCATCCAAGCTAGTCATTCGTAAAAACCGACCAATTTTTGTAATTCTGGGGTCTTGCTTGAGTTTAAAATTACTTTCAAACTCTAGGCGCAAATGAGGGGATGTTTCCATCATTTGCACAAGAACTTCGTCAGCATTACTTACCATGGTTCGGAATTTAATACAATTAAAAAGTTTGTAATTTTTTCCTACACGCTCCTGAATATAAAAAATTGGACCCTCTGAGCTTAAAGCAATCAGCAAGACCAAAATTAAATACACCGGGGAAAATAAGATCAGTACCAATAACGAAAACACAATGTCAAACAGTCGCTTGGCAATCTCTCCGTTTAAACCCTGAATAGACCTACCTTTGGGTTTAACTCTAGGCGTCTTTTTTTGTTGACCACGTTTTAAGAAAGTACGTGTTGACGCGCAAGCAGCTTGCCGTAGGTATCGCTTGCCGGAGAGGAGTGAGCTCTGGGCAGTCATCATACTCCTTAATTATCCACACCACACATAGTCCCAATCTTAAAGCTAGACAGGTGCGCTTGGGGGCAAATTTATAAAAGCCCATGAAACAAGCGTACAAAACAAGACCATCAATCCTTGAGATGGTCTTCCCAGGCAGGTTTTTATAAAGTCTAGGTACTGCTGGGCAAAGATTTGTGAAGAAAACTGGGTAGAGTGCGATCGCACGTACTCTGCACTAATCTTTCCTTGGTAAACTTCAAAACTTTCCACGGCTTCTACCAAAGCAGCTGGAGTTTGCTCGTTAAAAAATATACCTGTTCCTGTCTCGTTATGTTGCCGAACATCCCGCACCGTTTCCAAAGCACCACCCGCGCCATAGGCGATGACTGGAGTACCACAAGCTTGTGCCTCTACTAAAGCAATGCCGAAATCTTCATAAGCTGCATAAACAAATGCTTTAGCATTTGCCATATATTTTTTTACTACCTCATCAGGTTGCCGCCCCATAAGTTGTATATTCGACTTTGCTATTTTCATTAGTTGTTTCATTTCCTCTCCTGTGCCAATGACTACTAAAGGTTTTTGCAATTCATTGAAAGCCCTGATAATTAAGGATACTTGCTTATAACTCACTAACCGGGAAACAGTTAAATAAAAATCCTCTTTATGAGGTAAAAATGGAAAACTCTCGATATTAACTGGTGGGTAAATGACTTTTGCTTCTCTTCGATAGCAGCGCCAAATACGACGAGCTGTATAGTGCGAATTAGCAATAAAGTAATCAACACGATTTGCTGTCAATACATCCCACTGACGTAAACGATGTAGTAAATACCGAATTATCCATCCTATTAAACCGTTCCCCAGCTTACTTTGCTGTAGATAATCAAAAGTTAAGTCCCAGGCATAGCGCATGGGGCTGTGGCAGTAGCAAATATGTAATTGATTGGCAGTCGTAAGGACTCCCTTAGCAACGACGTGAGATGAAGAAAGAATAACGTCATACCGTCGTAAATCTAGTTGTTCAATTGCTAATGGTAAGAATGGTAAGTACCTTTGTATACCATTACGTGCAAAAGGAAAGTTTTGCAGAAACGTCGTGCCAATTTGACGCTTGTATAAATAACTGTCAGGATTACTTGATTCAAAGTCAATAAGGGCATACAAA
The DNA here is from genome assembly GCA_029379215.1 of Rhizonema sp. PD37. Taxonomy (GTDB): domain Bacteria; phylum Cyanobacteriota; class Cyanobacteriia; order Cyanobacteriales; family Nostocaceae; genus Rhizonema. Next base: position 2,332 of record JAQYWO010000116.1, on the reverse strand, counting down.
TCGGCATCAATTTGATTCAGAATTTCCCGGACAACGAGTTCTGAACCGCCAGTTGCTTTGGGTGTAAGCCACTCATGCACCAGAGCAAATTTCAAGGGTACAGCTCACTTTTATGGCTAGAGAATACATACAGTTAGGAGTTGGACAAGGAAGCAAGAATACTACATGAAGGAGTCAGAATTCAATTGCTATCTAAGTCTAAAGGAACAAGGGTTTTATTCTAGTTAAAATTTCCCCTTTTCCACAATAAAATAGTGCTGTAAGTGACTCGGGTGCCAGAAAAAACTACGTTCAGCTTCAAACCATGGTTCATCCGCGTCTACGCACAGAATCCTCCTGAATTCTTCAGAGGTAAATTCACTTTGCCAAGTGGAGAAACCCAATTCTTGAGTTTCCAAAATACAATGGGTTACCTCTGGTTGAAACCAAAGATAAAAGATGCGCTTCTGGCGTAGCGTAGGTAACTGCATCATGGTAAGTGCGCTCCGTTGACCAAGAATCCTATGTGCCCTAAGTATGGGTATGTCAATAATATAATCAGAGACGTCCCAAACTTGAATTCGTAGACGTAATTACTCAAAAACGGGTTCCAGAGGGGTGCCGCAACCTGATAACCTCAGTATTAAGCTGATGGCTTACAGCTTTGGCTTAAAGCAATCAAAAATAGGAAACCAAGATTTTATGCGAATTTTGATCATGGGTGGCACGCGGTTCATTGGTGTATACTTGAGTCAACTACTCGTCGCCCAAGGACATGAAGTAGTGCTTTTCAATCGCGGTCATCGTCCCAAACCTGTTGCAGAAGTAGAGCAAATTACAGGCGATCGCACTGATGCAAACCAGCTCAAAGAAAAATTATCACACTTAGATTTTGATGCCGTTTTTGACAATAACGGGCGGGAACTCAGCGATACGCAACCACTGGGAGAGATTTTTCAGAACCGCGTCCAACATTTTGTCTACATGAGTTCTGCTGGAGTTTATCTTAAATCAGACCAAATGCCCCATGTTGAAGGCGATGCTGTCGATCCAAAAAGTCGCCACTTGGGTAAGCAGGAAACGGAAGCGGGACTTACGCAGTTGGACTTGCCTTTTACGTCAATTCGTCCTACGTATATTTACGGTCCCCAAAACTATAACGATTTGGAAGCTTGGTTTTTTGATAGAATTGTCCGCGATCGCCCGATTCCCATCCCTGGTGATGGGTTGCATATTACCCAGTTAGGTCATGTGAAAGACTTAGCAAGAGCAATGTGTAAAGTTTTGGGAAATTCAATCGCGGTTAAGCAAATATACAACGTGTCAGGCGATCGCTTTGTCACTTTTGATGGCTTAGCCCGTGCCTGTGCTGTCGCTATAGGCAAATCACCAGACGCTGTAAAAATCGTCCATTACAATCCGAAAAAATTTGATTTTGGTAAGCGCAAAGCTTTTCCCATGCGGACACAGCACTTTTTTGCTTCAGTGAATAAAGCGATTACAGAATTAGGTTGGCAGCCCGAGTACGATCTAATATCTGGGCTTCAAGATTCGTTTGAGAATGATTATCTAAGTTCCAGAAGAGATCAGGCTGAGGTAGATTTCTCAGTTGATGATGAAATTTTGACCCAGAAGCAATAGTTTAATACCAGTTCTATATTACGCTCCAACCCACACCAGTAGCTTAGGGCGCGATTCAGCCCTCATTCGCGCTGGCTCTCCTTAAAAAGGGGGGCTAAGAAATTCGTTGAGTACCAGCTTCATAGAAAAACGGTATAACAAGGAAGCGAGATCGCATTTCCCAAATTCATTGACCTTATAACATTTTTGTGCTATTTACGTCGATGACACAAACTGAAGGGAAACATTTGCACTTTTATTGGTTATGGCAACGGTTTCTCTTTTGCCAAACAATATTTAATTAAAAGTTTTAAACTGGATCAGGAGCTTATATCTAAAAAATATCCTTACGTTTTTGCAACTATAAGGTAACAGCTAAATATATGACTGTGTGCAAACACAAAATTCCCCAGTTTAAACTCCAATTTCTCCAAGTCGCATCATAAATAGGAGTAGAGTGTATGTTCCGATGCGAATGGTTGCACCTGGTGAGAGTAACGTCGTGCCATTCACTCGCTGTCTATCAACAAATACGCCGTTGGTACTGTAGTCTCGCAGGATGTAGCGTCCTTGAGCATCGGAATCAATTGCAGCGTGCTGTCTAGAATTTGTTTTCTGAAAATATCCGTATAAATAACATACTTTTGTGTAATATTTATCTACATAATGAATATAGGCTCATCCTTGACAGGTTAAGGAAATTGCACATTTGTCAAGAGGGTGCAGGAAAAGG
>JAQYWO010000529.1 GCA_029379215.1 Rhizonema sp. PD37 | reverse complement strand
GAATTACTCATCAAAATTTATAGTGTATATGGAGTTCATTAATAAGTTTTTGTGAAAGAAATTACACTTCTTGGTTCAACTGGATCGATCGGCACTCAGACATTAGATATTGTAGCTCAGCATCCAGAGCAATTTCAGATTGTTGGGTTAGCGGCTGGGAATAATGTGGAAATGTTGGCTTCTCAAATTCGGCAGTTTCGACCAAGTATAGTTGCCTTATGTGCAGAAGAGAAGTTACCACTACTAAGAGAAGCGATCGCAGATCTCGATCCCCAACCAATTTTACTAGGAGGTGATGCTGGGGTGATAGAAGTTGCCCGTTATGGTAACGCCAAAACCGTTGTCACGGGGATCGTTGGTTGTGCTGGTTTATTACCCACTATCGCGGCGATTGAAGCTGGTAAAGATATCGCCTTAGCAAACAAAGAAACCTTAATTGCTGGGGCTCCTGTTGTTCTACCTTTGATTCAGAAACACGGAGTTAAATTATTACCTGCCGATTCAGAACATTCCGCAATATTTCAGTGCTTGCAAGGTGTGCCAAAAAACGGTTTGCGACGAATTTTACTTACAGCCTCTGGCGGTGCTTTCCGTGATTGGCCAACAGACAAGTTAGGAGAAGTGACAGTCGCTGATGCTCTTAAGCATCCGAATTGGTCAATGGGTCGTAAAATCACAGTAGATTCAGCGACTTTGATGAATAAGGGACTGGAAGTGATTGAAGCGCATTTCCTCTTTGGGTTAGATTACGACAATATTGACATTGTCATTCATCCCCAAAGCATTATTCACTCCCTTATTGAGTTGCAAGATACCTCAGTCTTAGCACAACTTGGTTGGCCTGATATGCGTTTACCCTTACTGTATGCCTTATCTTGGCCTGAGCGCATCTACACGGACTGGGAACGATTAGATTTGGTAAAAGCGGGAAATTTGACTTTCCGCGAACCCGATCACCAAAAGTATCCTTGTATGAAAATAGCTTATGCAGTCGGTAGAGCTGGCGGTTCAATGCCGGCTGTGTTGAACGCAGCTAATGAACAAGCAGTCGCCTTATTTTTAGCAGAGAAAATTAGGTTCTTAGATATTCCTCAGTGTATCGAATCGGTGTGCGATCGCCATCAGAACAATAACCGTCCAGATCCATCTCTAGATGATATTTTAGCAGCAGATCGATGGGCAAGACAGGAAGTTTTAACAGCTGCTGAAAAGCTAGAAACTCGTCCGCAGACAGTCTCTCTACGTTGAGTGTTCATTCGGTGATCGTACACTTCCTCCAGTTTCATTTATAGAATAAATCTAAAATTCGTGCATTGCATGACCATTTTATGCTGAAAGCCTTGCTAATGCATCTTTGAAATCTGGAGGTAACTGACGCATTATCTTGCCTTTGGCGCGATCTACTGCCACAAGCGTCACCTTAGCCGTGACATATAACTCTTGCTGATGAGGAGATTCAATCATATACTCCCAAATAATGCGGACGCCCGAGACCTCAATCATGCGCGTCTTTACTACTGCTGCCATACCTAAATGAATTGCACGGTGATAGCGTAGTGACATTTCTATAACTGGTAAATCACAGCCTAAAGCTACCAAGTCAACAAATGCAATACCTATTGAGTGCAAGCATTCCACTCGCGCTTCTTCCATCCAGGCTATGTATGACCCGTGCCAAACAACACCTGTATAATCTGTGTGGTGAGGTTGTACTCTTACGGGATATTCAAACCAATTTTCCAGCCTACGACTTGACAGATTGTCGATAGCACTAGTGGGTGGAAGCTGTTGTTGCTTTTGTTTTTCTTCAGACATACTCAAAGTCTCCGATCCCTTCTGCCTTGAAGTATCAGGCAGCAATAACTAGCCTCAGTTATAGCATTTGGCTTTTAGATTGCTATACATGAGAGGGGAATCAGGAGGAGTGCATTCTAGATACCGAATCCTTAACACCGCTTTGCAAGGGTTTTATGACTTGTCGAGGTTTGCACAGGTTGCTTGATAATATTGGCAAGTTCCTGTAGCTGACTGACTGCTTCTGCCCCCTCTAACTTCATTAATTCGCGGTCATCTCGCATCTCCGTCCAAGTGATCCCGTAATCTGATACTAAAAACCGAATGAGGTGGTTTTCTCCCAAACTAACCATGAAAGACGCACTGTTCATTTGGTCACCGCAGGTATAGCAAGAAGCTAGATATCCACGCCGCTCTAGTACGATCGCCAAGGCTTGTAGGTTCATCACTAAGTCTTGGACAAATTGCCGATGTTGTTGCGCTAGTCTCAGAAACACGTTTTTCCTCCAAACACCACAATTAATTGAATCTCTTTCACATTTTCTTTAGATTTTACCTTCCAGTGGTATTGTAAACTATTCATTACAATTTCTAGATTGACGCTCGAGTCATTTGATTAGGTACCTTGCTTAAGGTAGTCTAAGACGGTTTTTTTCACCGTATCGTAGTATTCAATTTACAGATTTATAATTTCGGACAGAATTGCTCAACTTATTATTTTCTTTACACAATTCCATCAGAGTAGATGGTAACACAGAACAATCCAATTTTAGAGTAACTCATATTGAGTGCAAATCAACTACTGAAAATGATACATATTACACCTTCAGCAGTGATCTGTAGTCAATTTGACTACTTGAAGCTGCTTAAACGCAGCTATACATGTTTTTAAGCCTGCAAATCGGTAAAAATAACATCTCATTGAGATTGCAAGTCTGGTAGATGGTCTGGGCAATTTGAGCTTTTCGATTAGGACCTGCTAACTCATTGGATAGTGATTAACTA
>JAQYWO010000115.1 GCA_029379215.1 Rhizonema sp. PD37 | reverse complement strand
GCTGATGTAAAACCTATGTTTTAATTTTTCCGGCATATTGCTGCGCTCGCAGTCCTATCTGAGTTGTGAATCACTGGTGAACTTCATCCTTTTTCACTCATCAATTTAGGATTGCTAGATAAATTTAATCTTCATTATATAGTAATCCTTTTTGAGTTATGAAAATCCAAAGTGCCGGAAACCGCGTTTCTCCACTTTCACGAATCCTGCACAGAACTTTGTAGAACTGCATCAGAGGACAGCTATAGTCATTCCCCTCCTTCACCTATAAATCCACATTCTTCACAGGTCAAGAATACTCCTTGATAGAATCACACCTCTGTTGGGCAAACTAAGTTGCATAGAATCACCATGCTCTCACTTGAAAATTGATGCTAACAATTTTTCAAAACCTCTTAAGTTCAAGATCCTTCATTCCCCACGGACATTGCTACCTATGGAAGACTCAGCTCGTTCTACTGAATGTCATTTCAGACTCGCTGATAGCTCTATCGTATTATTCAATTCCGTTTTTACTCGTATACATTGTCCGCAAGCGCGGTGACATGCCCTTCAACTCGATATTCTTCTTGTTTGGTGGCTTCATAATTGCTTGTGGTACGGGTCATCTCTTGGATATTTGGACGCTTTGGTATCCTACTTACTGGCTATCTGGTTGTGTCAAAGCTTTTACCGCAGCTATTTCCGTAGCTACAACTGTAGTGCTAGGACTCTTAATTCCTCAGATTTTAGCGATTCCGAGTAACGCTCAACTGGAAGAGGCAAATCAGAAACTAGAAAAAGAAATTATTGAGCGTCAGCAGGTTCAAAACCAACTGCAACAGCTGACTTTGGCATTAGAAGAACGCGTCGAACAACGAACAGGGGAACTTACACAAACTCTGCAAAATCTCCAACAAGCACAAGTTGAACTTTTGCAGAGTCAGACGATGCTGCGTCAAGCTAATGAAGAGTTAGAAATCCGTGTTGAGCAACGGACAGCAGAACTTAAAGAAGCTAAAACTATCGCAGATTCAGCCAACACAGCTAAAAGTGAATTTTTGGCAAACATGAGCCATGAACTACGTACTCCTCTCAATGGAATTTTGGGTTATGCTCAAATCCTTTTACGCGACAAACAAACTACTTCTAAGCAAAAAGACGGTATCAGTATTATTTATGAATGTGGTAATCACTTACTGACTCTGATTAACGACATTTTAGATATCTCAAAAATTGAAGCTCGCAAAATTGAGTTACAACCCAAAGCTTTACATTTTCCCTCTTTCTTACAAGGAGTTGTGGAAATCAGCCGCATTCGCGCAGAACAAAAAGGCATTGAATTTGTTCATTTATTTGACCCTAGATTGCCTGAAGGTATCATCGCTGAAGATAAACGGTTGCGACAAGTCTTAATTAATTTGCTCGGCAATGCTGTTAAGTTTACCGACCGAGGAGCCGTTACTTTTAAAGTAAAGGTAATAGGTCATAGCACACAACAATTACCAGGTATCAAAATTAAGTTTGTTATTGAAGATACCGGAGTAGGAATCCGTCCAGAAGAAATAAACAAAATATTCTTACCCTTTGAACAAGTAGGAGAAAATAATCGTAAATCTGAAGGAACGGGACTAGGACTGGCAATTAGCAATCAGATTGTCAACATCATGGGTAGTAGTATTCAAGTAGAGAGCCAGTTAGGAATTGGCAGCGTTTTTTCCTTTGAAGTTAACTTACCTTTGGCTACTGATTGGATACAATCGCTCACCATAGCAGACGGAAAGAGAATTGTTGACTACGTTGGAGAACGGAAAACAATCCTAATAATTGATGATAAGTGGGAAAACCGTTCTGTAATTCTGAATTTACTAGAGCCAATAGGCTTTGTCATACAACAAGCAGAAAATGGTCAACAAGGTTTAACACTCGCTGCACAAATTAAGCCTGATCTCATTATCACCGACTTGTGCATGCCCGTGATGGATGGGTTTGAAATGCTGAGTAATTTACGCTCAGCAGAAGAGTTAAAAAATATCATAGTAATTGTCTCATCGGCTTCAGTATATGAAATGGATCGGCAAAGAAGTTTAGATACTGGCGGTGATGATTTTCTGGCAAAACCAGTGCAGATTCATGAGCTATTCCAAATGTTAGAAAAGTATTTGAATATTATTTGGGAGTACGAACAAATAATAGTTGCTCATGAAGATATAGCAGGCAATATTTGTAATACACTACCTTCTAAAAATATTTCTAGCAGAGAAATAGCTGTTCCATCAAAGGAGGATTTAGCTAGATTACTTGACCTTGCAAAACAAGGACGTATGAAAAAAATAATAGAAGAAGCAAAACAGATAGAACAATTGGACAATAATTTTCATCTTTTTATTCAGGAGATTATACTATTTGCCAAACAATTCCAAGCAGATAAAATTGAAATCTTTATTAATCAATATTTATGTATTAGCCAGATTTAATTTTTGAAATTTGCGTAGAGTGGAGAACTCTTAATTAGTCATAAAATTACAATCAATATATATATGCAAGAACAATTAATTTTAGTTGTAGACGATACTCCTGCTAATTTAGAAGTCATTTCCGAGTTATTAACACAGGTAGGCTATGATGTCTCTACCGCAATTGACGGAGAAAGAGCACTCAAGCAGGTTCAATATAACTCACCTGATTTAATTTTGCTGGATGTCATGATGCCGGGAATAGATGGTTTTGAAACTTGTAGACGGTTGAAAGATAATCCAGCAACTCATGATATCCCAATCATTTTTATGACTGCTGTCTCCGATATAGACAATAAGGTAAAAGCTTTTAGTTTGGGAGCAGTAGATTATATTACTAAACCTTTTCAGGAAGATGAAGTGTTAGCGAGAGTCAAAACCCATATTAGGCTATATTCCTTAACGAAAGATTTGGAAAATCAAATTCAAGAAAGAACAAAACAACTCTCACAAGCATTACAAAATTTACAACAATCTCAAATGACACTTGTGCAGAACGAAAAAATGTTTGCCCTTGCACAAGTAGTCGCAGGCGTAGCTCATGAAATTAATAATCCTATAAATTTTATCCATGGTAATTTATCTCACGCCCAAAAATATTTGGAAGATATGTTAAAATTGCTACAATTATATGAGACGCATGTCTCTTATCCTATTATAGAAATTCAAATTTTCTCAAAACTCATTGATCTAAATTTTATCCAGTCTGATCTTCCCAAACTTTTGTCATCAATGTTGGTGGGAACTAAACGCGTTCAAGAAATTGTGCGATCTCTACGCATATTCTCTCGGCTAGATGAAGCAGAAATTAAAGAAATTGATATACATTCTGGTATTGACAGTACCTTAATGATTTTAAATAGCCGTCTTTTAGCCACAAACAAACGTCCGGCTATTAAAGTCGTTAGGGAGTATGGTGAGTTACCGCCTGTAGAATGCTATGCAAGACAAATAAATCAAGTATTTCTAAATATTTTAACCAATGCAATTGATGCTTTAGAATATGATTATAAATTATGGTTTACAGATAGTGGGCTTGAAAGTGCCAATTCCCTCTTCGAGGTTTGCTCCTCGTCTATAAATAAACCAGTGCCGACTCCCCAATTCTCAATTCCTCATTCCCAATTACCGACTATTTGGATTCGCACCCAATTAAATCCAGATAAGACAAGTGTTTTGATTCAGATTCAAGATAATGGAATAGGAATGTCCCAGGAAATTAAACAAAAGATATTTGACCAATTCTTTACCACTAAGCCTGTTGGCAAGGGAATTGGGTTGGGTTTATCCATCGCCTATCAAATTGTAGTGGAAAAGCACAGGGGTCATCTAGAAGCAAATTCTGTGCTAGAACTAGGCACTGAGTTTAAAATTAACATTCCTATAAAAACTCATATTAAATTCTAAATCTAAGTACGTGTTTTTACTTGTAACTTTCAAATTTTTGGGAACATCCTTATTAGTTAATTTTACAGCAGCCTTCACAAATATTTCATATATTGAATAGAACTGCAATGAAATAACTTCAACCTAATATTGAGGAATTTTACTGAGCCACTACTTGAAGAAGAGAAGATATATTCAAAATCATACTTATCTGTAACTCAGAAATGAATCATTCAGTAAAAACCTCTTGGAATGAAATCCGCACTGCATTTCAAGAAATTTGGGGTTATAGTGATTTCCGTCCGCCACAGGAAGAAATTGTCCGTACTCTATTCGCAAAAAAAGATGCGCTGATTATCATGCCAACGGGTGGCGGAAAGTCAATTTGCTTTCAACTTCCGGCACTATTGCAAACTGGATTGACGCTTGTCGTTTCTCCCTTGGTGGCACTGATGGAGAATCAGGTGCAGGAGCTGCGCGAGCGCAACTTACCTGCGGCCCTTTTACATAGTGAATTACCGAACACACAGCGACGTAGCACTTTACTAGCGCTACAAAGACAACAATTGAGATTACTCTACCTGTCACCAGAAACGTTACTCAGTATGCCTGTTTGGGAACGGCTCTGTCAGCCGCAACTTATCATTAACGGCTTAATTTTAGATGAAGCGCATTGCTTAGTGCAGTGGGGAGAGACTTTTAGACCAACTTATCGAAGATTGGGTGCAGTGCGAGCAGCGCTACTTAAGTCAAAACCGCCTGGAACAAAGATTGCGTTCGCTGCGTTTACTGCTACTGCCGACCCTCCAGCTCAAAAAGTAATTAAAGAAACTTTACAATTATTTGAGCCAGCAGTCTTCCATATTAATCCCTACCGTTCTAATCTTAATCCCAGTGTCCGCATTGTTTGGACGCCATTAAGCAGAAAGCAACAACTCTTAAAATTTATTCGAAATAGACCAAAACAAGCTGGGCTAGTTTACGTTCGCACAAGACGAGATAGCGAGAATTTAGCTGCATGGCTACAAGAAATGGGTTTTGCCACAGCCAGTTATCATGCGGGATTAGGAGCAGAGGAACGTCGTGAAATAGAAGTAAGTTGGCTGAGTGGAAAAAAGCCCTTTGTCATCTGTACCTCTGCCTTTGGGATGGGGATAAACAAGTCAGATGTACGTTGGGTTGTTCACTTTCATGCCCCATTATTGCTCTCCGAGTACGTGCAGGAAATAGGGCGAGCTGGACGGGATGGCAAACCTGCCGATACTCTGACATTAGTTAGTGAACCTACAGGATTTTTGTATCCAGAAGATAAGCTTAGACAAAAGTTTTTTGAACAGAAAATTCGGGAGCAGCAGTTTTCCGCACAAAGATTGGTAAAAAAACTGCCTGAAAAGGGTGAAGTTGATGCGGTAGGGCGACAATTTCCTGATGGTGCTATTACTCTTTCTCTACTCCACAGCGCCGATCAATTAACCTGGCTTGACCCTTTTCATTACAGCATCACTAATCGGGCGAAAATGCGCATTCCAAAGGAACTCGTCACTCCCAAGCACATGAATAAATACATTAACACCAAGCATTGCCGTTGGCAGTTTTTGTTAAACGCCTTCGGTTTTGAGAAACAAGCAACAAACTGGCTTTGTGGTCATTGTGATAATTGCCAAAAAAAGCTGTCAGTTGATAGCTGATAGCAGTCAAGTTTTTTTCGCTAATAGCTAACTGCTATTTAAAATTGACGTAAAAATCTTAAATCACTAGAGTACAACCGACGAATATCATCAATTTGATGTAGTACCATTGCAAAGCGTTCTACACCAAAACCGGCAGCAAACCCAGTGTAGACTTCAGGGTCGTAACCTACCGATTTCAATACATTTGGATCGACCATACCACAGCCCATGACCTCCAGCCAACGACCGTTCCACCGTAAATCAACTTCGGCTGATGGTTCAGTGAATGGGAAATAACTGGCACGGAAGCGAATTTCCACCTCGCCAAACATCGCTTCTAAAAAGACTTTGATAGTGCCTTTGAGGTCAGTAAACGTCAATCCTTCGTCAATGGCTAAAAGTTCTATTTGATGGAAAACGGCTGAGTGGGTAGCATCTACATCATCTTTTCGATAGACTCGTCCTGGAGCAACAATCCGTACAGGTGGTTCTTCTGTTTCCATGTAACGAATTTGCACTGAAGAGGTTTGAGTCCGCAACAGATTTCCGTCTTGTAGGTAGAAGGTATCCTGCATATCGCGGGCAGGATGGTCAGGTGGGGTATTGAGAGCCTCAAAGTTGTAATAATCTGTCTCCATCTCCGGACCTTGAGCGACTGTATAACCCAGACCCACAAAGATATCTAGAGCTCTATCAATAATACCGTTAAGAGGATGGACACGACCTTGGGGGCGGTAAATTCCCGGCATTGTCACATCTATTGTTTCCGCCTCAAGCTGTCGCATGATTTCGGCAGCTGACAAAGCAGCGTGTTGCCTATCTAAGGAAGCTTGTAGTGCTTCTTTGACTGTATTGGCGATCGCTCCAATTTTTGGTCGTTCCTCAGCACTAAGAAGCCCCATACTCCGCAACAGCGCCCCCAGTTGTCCTTTTTTCCCCAGGTAACTGACTCTCAATTCCTCTAGCCGTGCTAGGGTATCGGCGGTCAAGATTGCTTTTTCTCCTTCTTCAAGCAGTGCTAAAAGTTGAGCATCTAAGTTGCTAGTCATTTGTCAATAGTCAAGAGTTTACTTAGGACCGATCGCATGAGTAACATGTCATTGTTAAACCATAGGCATAACGTTGAAATTCTACCTCCTCCTACCAGTTTAGAGGTGATTGGATCGATAAGTGTGTTTTTTTTTCATCTAATATTTGTGACGGCTGACATTGACAAATTGCTCATAAATAATGACAAATAACTGTAGGGGCGGGTTTCACATTATTTTTCGTTTCCAAACGATGAGTATACAATTAAACCCGCCCCTACTAATGACAAATAACTGTAGGGGCGGGTTTCACATTATTTTTCGTTTCCAAACGATGAGTATACAATTAAACCCGCCCCTACTAATGACCAATGATCGATGACTATGAAATTACTGATTAGCAATGATGACGGTATTTCTGCCTTAGGTGTACGTACTTTAGCTAACACTTTAGCAGAAGCAGGTCATGACGTTTCTGTCGTTTGCCCAGATCGAGAACGTTCAGCAACCGGGCATGGACTCACCCTACATCAGCCAATTCGCGCCGAAATTGTCGAGTCAATTTTTAATCCTACTGTTAAAGCCTGGGCTTGCGATGGCACTCCGGCTGACTGTGTAAAATTAGCAATATGGGCTTTGCTAGAATCTCCACCTGATTTGGTTCTCTCTGGTATTAATCAAGGTGCAAATTTAGGAACGGAAATTCTTTATTCCGGGACTGTTTCTGCGGCAATGGAAGGTTTGATTGAAGGCATTTCCAGTGTGGCATTGAGTCTTGCCAGCTTTACTCACAAAGACTTTCAACCTGCTGCTAACTTTGCCAAAAACCTTGTAGCACAACTCGTCCAAAAACCTTTACCAGAAAGAATGTTACTCAATATCAACATTCCTGCTGTTATGCCCTCGGAAATTGCCGGAGTGGCGATTGCCCGTCAAGGAGTGCGACGCTACATTGATGTTTTTGACAAGCGAGTCGATCCGCGTGGGAAAACATACTACTGGTTAACGGGTGAACTTCTTGAAGATATAGAACCATCCATAGGTGAGAATTTGCCTCAAAATTTACCTATTGATGTGCATATCATCCGCAAAAACTACATCACCATCACGCCATTGCAATACAATCTAACTTATGCGACTGGACTACACCAATTGTCTGAGTGGGAATTCAAGTTCCCATGAACTACGAAAGTGTTATGAACAAGCGCATGAGCTTATCTGTTATTGTACGGAAAGCGGATGAACGAATGTTAAATCCATCACGGCAAAATTTAGGTTATAAAGTTAGGAGCGGTCTTAAAGATCGTCTCTAACTTCAGACTTATGTCTGATCAGATTTGATTTTGATTAGCAAAACCACCCGAAAAAAGGGTACGCTGTTTTATTAATAAATTCCCTCTCTACTAAGTAGACTGTCTGGTGCAAAAAAAGATTAACATACCTGTTTTGCCTACTACCATTCAACCAGATTCCAAAGTCTTGATGATTACACCCGACCTACTTGACAGCAGTCAGACAGCATTAAACTTACAAGCAGCAGTTACGATTTTTGTATTAATCGCCCGCTCAGTCCAGTAAGCAACACCCATGTTTAGGATAGAGAACCAATTTAGCGTGTATTTTTGGGGCGTTCGCGGCAGCATACCCTGTCCAGGACCACACACCGTTCGTTATGGCGGTAATACCCCTTGCGTTGAGATGCAAGTGGGCGGTAAACGCTTAATTTTTGATGGTGGGACAGGACTACATGTCTTAGGACAATCTTTGTTGCCCCAAATGCCCACAGATGCTTATATTTTTTTCACACACTCTCACTGGGACCACATGCAGGGTTTTCCCTTCTTTACGCCTGGATTTGTCAAGGGAAACAATTTTCATATCTATGGGGCGATCGCACCAGATGGTTCCACTGTAGAACAGCGTCTCAATGACCAAATGCTGCATCCGAACTTTCCCGTACCCTTACAGATTATGCAGGCGAACTTGAATTTTTACGACGTTGTTCCTGGAAAACCCATACACATCAATAATGAAATTATTATAGAAACCGCACCACTTAATCATCCTGGTGAAGCTGTGGGATACAGAGTCAACTGGCATGGTGGTGCGGCTGCGTACATTACCGATACGGAACATTTTGCTGACAGATTCGATGAAAATGTTCTGTGGTTGGCTCGTGACGCCAACATCCTGATCTACGATTCCACTTATACCGATGAGGAATATCATTTGCCAAGCAAATCGAAAATTGGCTGGGGGCATTCAACATGGCAAGAAGCGGTGAAGGTCGCGAAAGCTGCTAATGTCAAAACTCTAGTGATTTTTCACCACGATCCATCCCATGATGATGATTTCTTAGATCGTGTCGGGGAAGAAGTGGCGAATAAATTTCCTCATGCCGTCATGGCACGCGAAGGAACGTTACTCCAGGTTCCTTTAGAGGTTTCCTCCTTATCAGAACCTTTTCCTGTTAGCTAGTTTTCTGAAGAAGGGGGTTGCAGTCGAAGCAATTATGGATTTTAGATTAGATTGGTGATTAAGAGCTATCGGCATTCAAGAGTGAATCTTCTCGGCTGATTGCTTAACAAACCTAAAATCCCAAAACTGACGTGCTAAATCTGTCTCAAAATGGGTGTTTTGTGTGGGTTACTTCTTCGACTGAATTGGCTCTAACGCCAACTGTTATTGCTCTTGGCAAATTTGACGGTGTCCATCGCGGTCATCAACAAGTGATTCAACCTATATTGCCGCAAGAAAGGAATGGGGAGAGGACAGGGGAAAACAATTCCCTGTCACTCCCACGTGCCTACTCAACGGTAGTAACTTTTAATCCCCACCCACAGGAGTTTTTTACAGGGCAACCCCATGATTTATTAACTCCGGTGGATGAAAAAGTTGATCAATTGCGATCGCTTGGGGTAGAACAACTCGTACTACTGCCCTTCGACAAAGAATTATCTATCTTAACTCCCGAACAGTTTGTAGAAAAAATTCTAGTACAACAACTCCAGTGCAAAAGAATTAGCGTAGGGGAAGATTTTCGTTTTGGCAGCAGGCGTAGCGGTACCGCCAGCGATTTACAATCGATTGCCAGCAATTACGATATTCCCGTTACCATCGTTACCCTAAAAACTTCTGGCGATGACGCACTCACAGATACTACAGATCAACGGATCAGCACCTCATTGATTCGTCAACATCTTGAGCGCGGCGACATCGAACGGGCGAACCAACTGTTAGGACGTCCTTACACCCTCATTGGTCCTGTTATTAAAGGTCAACAACTGGGCAGAACTATCGGCTTTCCCACCGCTAACCTGAAACTACCAAAACAGAAGTTTTTACCTTGTTTTGGTGTCTACGCAGTGCGTGTTAAAAGCTTGGGTGAAGTATCAGATGCTATTGTGCAAGACTGTTTAGGAGTCATGAATATAGGCATTCGCCCAACGGTAAATGGTCTCGATCCGTCTGTAGAAGTCCATTTATTAGATTGGTCTGGCGATTTGTATTGTCAAAAACTGACAGTGCAACTAGAAAAATTTTTACGACCAGAACAAAAATTTTCTTCTTTAGAAGCCCTCAAAACACAGATTCAACTTGACAGCGCTGCCGCCAGAGCTTTTTTCAGTACTCAGTGTTAATTAAGTTCCAATGAGGGAACACTAAATATAGGGAACTGGATAGTGGTTAGTTGTGAAAAAGTACGACTAACCACTAATTATTAGCAACTCCCATTCCTCATCCCCACTCCAAATACGTTCCACTCCCTAATTCAATGAGAGAACAAATTGACGCTCTGACACAGAATCTGGCTCTGACTATTGTTGGTAAAACTGAGGCCATACGCTTAGTCTTGGTTGCCTTGCTAGCTGGCGGTCATGCACTGCTAGAAGATGTTCCTGGAGTTGGCAAAACCCTCCTCGCTAAATCTCTCGCTCGTTCCATTGACGGGAAGTTTCAAAGGATACAATGTACCCCCGATTTACTACCAACAGACATCACTGGTACTAATATCTGGAACCCCAAAAGTGGCGATTTTAACTTTCTACCAGGTCCGGTCTTTGCCAATGTACTCCTAGCTGACGAAATCAACCGCGCTACACCCCGCACTCAATCAGCTTTGTTGGAAGTTATGGAAGAGCAACAGGTAACAGTCGATGGGGTTTCTCGTGTCGTTCCCATGCCTTTTTTTGTCATTGCCACTCAGAACCCGATTGAGTACCAAGGTACCTTTCCCTTACCAGAAGCGCAGATGGATCGGTTTATGTTGTCGTTGAGCCTGGGTTATCCTACTGAGGCAGAAGAGCTACAAATGCTACAACGTCTTCCGAAACCAAGTTTCTTTGATTTGGAGCCTTGCATTACCCTAGAGCAGGTACAAAAACTTCGCCTAATCTGCTCTCAGGTAAAAGTGGAGACTTCTCTGCAACAGTACATTCTTGACTTAGTACGGGCAACAAGGAAAGACGAAGAAATTACCCTCGGTGTCAGTCCTCGCGGTACTGTAGCATTACAACGGGCAACTCAAGCCCTAGCTTTTCTCTGTGAGCGGGATTACGCTATTCCCGATGACATAAAATTTCTCGCCCCTCATGTTCTTTGCCATCGCCTGATCCCAGCAGGAGGACGCAGATCAAGAAGTGTCATGGAAAGGTTGTTGCGTTCTGTGCCAATTCCGTAATATTCTTTGAGATTTAAAGGTTGGTATTCA
The DNA here is from genome assembly GCA_029379215.1 of Rhizonema sp. PD37. Lineage (GTDB taxonomy): Bacteria > Cyanobacteriota > Cyanobacteriia > Cyanobacteriales > Nostocaceae > Rhizonema. The sequence continues at coordinate 12,398 of JAQYWO010000115.1, read as the reverse complement.
TGGGAAATTTATCTAAGCAGAAAAATTAGAGCGATCGCTAATATAACCTACTGTGTCTGGTATCAACACAAGTCGATTAGCAGAATAAAATTTCTCTTATCAAACAAACAACAACCATAACCTGAAGTATTGTATTTTCAACCAACCTACTGACTACAGCGGTTTAAGTTGTTCTAAAACATTAGAATCAAGATATTTTTGTTCGATAATCTCTACAGAATTATCACACCACTTAGCAACTACAGCAGTAGGAACGCCTTTGGCAATTTGTTCGGAGATAAAAGTATCACGACAAGAGTAAGGAGTTGTTTTGCGTTCTACTATAGGGTCTACAATTTTATCCCAAGCACGGCGGGAAAAGTTTCTGTAATGAATTGATAATTCTTCTGGGGATGGAAAGACTAACGACTCTGGCTCAAGATTTTCTGACTTAATGGTTAGAAGTAATTGCTGTAGTTGTTGATTGCAGGGAAAAACTCGCTTTTTATTATTCTTAGAACTATTAACTCTGACTCTTTCACCATTGCCTACTTGAACTAATGCGCTTTCAAACGTAATTCTAGAGCAATCAGGCATAATATGCTTCCACTGAAGACCGATAGCTTCTGAAGGTCTACAACCAGTTAAGAATAAAAACTCAATAAAGGTCACGTAATAACTGTAGCCCATCCCTTTTGACGGTTTGTGATTTCTAAAAGCCTGTATTATGTTTTGCTTTTCCTTTTCACTGAAAGCATTAGCTTGTGAATCTTCCTGCCATTTATGCTTGGGAAGTTCATTATACATTCCATCAAAGGGATTAGAAGTCACTAAACCATGTTTAATTCCCCATTTACAAGCTGCTGAAAGGTACATTAATACATCTTTGGCTTGTGAATTGGTAGTTTGTTGCAAAAGCGCAATCCGAATCTTGGCAGCTTCATCCAATGATTGATAACGGCAGCGTTTGATATGTTTCTCAAGTACAGCTAGTTTATCTATAGTACGAGGTTTTAAAGATTGGCGCTTGTAGTCAATATACCTATCCCATAATTCGGAAATACTTAGTACTTTCTGCGGTTCCTTTGGATTAACTATGGATAGGTGTCGTTGTGACTTGTACTTAGACAGTGTTTCATCAAAGCAGTCAGTTTGGATATCTAGTTCTATTTGATGCGCTTTTTGTTCGGCTAATTTTCGATTTTCTGTTGTGTCTTTTAGCCCTAAGGTTAAACTGTATCGCAGTCCATTAACTCGCCAACGTAATCTTAACCTGTCTCGGAAGTTCTCTACTGTTACAGTGCCTTTACTAAACTTCTTTAAATTTGTCCTGCTTTCCATTTGGGTATCAATAAATGGGTATCAATTTATGCGTTCTACCATTATGATACCCATTTGATACCCAAATGGCAAAAAAATAGCCGTAAAGCATAGTAAAAATTATCTTCAAACAAATTGTTGCTTTTACATCTAAAAAAACTTAAGGCTACAATCTCTTAATATGTAAGGCTTTCAAGGCTTTACAAGACTTAAAATTTTCAAAGCCCGCGATGAGGATTGAACTCATGACCTCACCCTTACCAAGGGTGTGCTCTACCACTGAGCCACGCGGGCAAATTTATACTTGAAAGTTAGGGGTTAAGAGTAATAAGTTAAACTTGTCACTTACTACTCCTAACTTATAGATGTGGGCCGAGCTAGATTTGAACTAGCGTAGGCGTAAGCCAGCGGATTTACAGTCCGCCTCCATTAACCACTCGGACACCGACCCTTGGTCACCACGATTACTTATAGTATCACAACTCTTTTGAATTGCCAAGGGGGTGAGTGAAAAAAAATTAGGAGTAAGGAGTTAGAAGATATTCTTCTCCTTTAACTCAAGAGTTCACCTGTTTCTTGGAGAGAGTGCAAGCGACGGTAAATTCCCTCTTGCTGTAAAAGTTCGTCATGGCTGCCGACTTCCACAATCTTGCCTTGATCCAAAACCACGATCTTATCTGCTTCGCGTACTGTACTAAGACGATGGGCAATGATAATTGTTGTGCGAGTTCCCAGAACTGATCGCATTGCCATCTGAATAGAACGTTCCGACTCATAATCCAGGCTGGAGGTGGCTTCGTCAAAAATCAGTACATCTGGTTCCACAAGCAAAGCTCGGGCAATTCCCAAGCGTTGTCTTTGTCCACCAGATAACCTGACTCCCCTTTCACCTACCATTGTGTAGTAACCGTCGCTTAGGTGCTGGATGACTTCATCGAGTCTGGCTATTTTACACGCTTGTTCAATTTGCTCAAAACTAGCATTTAGCTTGCCATACTTCAAGTTGTCTAGCAAAGTACCGTTGAAAACGTCTACTTCTTGGTGAACGATTGCTAACCTTCGCCTGTATTTGCCAACATTCAAAGTGCTAATATCTTGACCGTCAATTAGAATTTGACCAGATTGAGGTTTGAAGTACCGCAGTAGTAGCTTTACCAAAGTAGATTTACCAGAACCAGATCGCCCCACTAACGCCACTGTTTGATAAGGTTCAATCAATAAATTAATATCATCCAAAACTCGGCGGTTAGCTTCATATTCAAAACTGACGTGAGATAACTCTACTTTGCCAGTAAATTGATATGCTGCATCTTCCTCGTTTGACACTTCTAAAAGCTCAACTTTATCGATTTCGTCCTTTTGTTTGAGGAACTCGTGATACCGCAGCATTGAAGGATAACGGCGGGCAAAAATCTCCGAGACGATGCTAATAGGTTCCAACTCAGAATAAGCCATGCTGGAAAGAGTTAATGTCATAATAAATTGACCAAGGGAAATCTTTCCGTTTAATGTTGCCGCTAAAGTCAAACCTAGGATCGTAAACAAGCAGCACTCAACAACAGTTCTCCGTAAGGTTGCCAGTTTTACATAACTCTTGTGAATGCGCTGAATAACTACGGTTAACTCACGGGCTAAACGTTGCTTTTGTCGTTTTAGTTCCTGTGTTTCCGTAGCAAATGCTTTGACTGTTTTAATGTTGGTAACAATTTCGGATGTGCGGCTTTCAGTGTCTTCTATATATTTATCCAAGCGGTTATCGTGCCAAACGATTCGCTTCAACTTCGTCATAGTGTAGGTAAGGATAGCGATAAAGGAAATCAAGTATAAAATCGCAATCCGCCACTCAACAAACCAGATGAACACAAAAATTCCGCATAATCGGAAAAATTTAGGAATCAACTGTCCGGCGATTTCCGGGTATGAGAAGGTATGGTTTAAGAGACCTTTGGCTACTCTTGCTGCAATCCGTCCAGGGTTATTTTCGTCATAGAATTCCAGTGGCAGAGTGAGAATTTTTTCTATGGCTTTTTGACTCTGCTCCCGACGTGCCGTTAAAGCTATATCCCAGTGAAACCAACTTGTTAACCAAGGTTGAGTGGGTGCTCTTAATACAGTGATTACAAAAATTAGACTCAGTAAAACACCTAGAGATAAAGGTTTACTGACTGGGTAATTGATGGTTTTAGCAAAAGTAGCAATCACACCAATCAGTGGTTTGTCTAATGGTTGACCAGATAAAATGTTTAAAATCTGCCCGATTGCATAAGGTACAACCAAATCAATAATTTCGTAGATACTGGAGGCAGCAATACTGAAAATACTGGGCTTCCAGTAGGGACGGAAGTAGTTCAGAATATCTTGAAATTTTGCTGATTCCATGATTCCTTTAACTTAGGAACGCCCAATCAATGGGGACTAAGATAGATGCAACATTATTATAGTACAAATATACTACAAAAGAGTCAATGTCTAAACAAAGAAATCATTCTTGCGGCGTAGTTCTGAGGTGAGACGGGAAATTGGATGCGATGGAGATGTAGCTTTTATTTTAATGCCACATCTCAATAGACGGTTCGTCTGGTAGCTCCAGAGTAACAGTATGACTCAGGAACACTGTGACCGTGTTAGACATCTAGACTGTGAGCGCTCGGTAACTGAATTACCAATTCGGGGTTCTGATTGCGGGCTGAATATGTTCACAGCAGGTCGGGCAAGATATTTTTAAGTGCGGTTGTGTCGAATGAGAGATTCTAACTAAATCCTATAAGAAGGCACAAAGGCAGCCCAAAAAACAGATTCTCCGTCCAACCCTCGGCCTTGGGGAGAACTATAAAAATAAATCGGACACCGTCAAACGAGATCTAGGCATCGTAGTCGCGAAGGTTCGCTCTAAATAGTACTCTCTAGAGCGAACCTTCGCTTTGAAGCTCTCTTGACGTCAGCAACCGCCCCCAAGACTTCGCGCTCGGCTTGCTGACATACGGCGTCCGATTTATTTACTGGTAAGTGCGTTGTCCGAAGGACTTGTTGAAACCTTCGTTTCAGTACCGGAGAACATGTTCGGCTAGTTGAATGACTAAATAACTAAGAACCAATGACTAAATACTCCTCTAGAAGGGTACAATAAATGCCGATTGTCCTCTAAATTAGAAAATTTTCATGATCTCTAGTAACGACTTTAGACCGGGCGTCTCGATTGTATTAGATGGTTCTGTGTGGAAAGTGGTGGAATTCCTTCACGTTAAGCCAGGAAAAGGTTCTGCCTTTGTCCGCACGAAGCTGAAAAATGCTCAAAATGGCAGTGTGGTGGAAAGGACCTTCCGTGCCGGAGAAACAGTGCCGCAAGCCACCCTAGAAAAAAGTACAATGCAGCATACTTATAAAGATGGCGAGGAGTACGTCTTTATGGATATGGAGACTTACGAGGAAGGCAGGTTAAGCGCGGCGCAGATAGGCGATCGCGTCAAATACCTTAAAGAAGGGATGCAAGCCGATGTGATCCGTTGGGGTGATAAAGTTTTGGACGTGGAACTGCCCAACGCTGTGGTGTTGGAAGTAGTGCAAACAGATCCAGGTGTTAAAGGTGATACGGCGACAGGTGGCACTAAGCCTGCAACGGTAGAAACTGGTGCGAATGTAATGGTGCCTTTGTTTATTTCTCAAGGAGAACGCATTCGTATAGACACCCGTACAGATTCATATCTTGGTCGCGAGTAATGCGTCCCAATTCCATCCCTAACAAAATAGGGATTTCTCCTCCTGCCTCGCTATCCTATCAATTATCTTTTACCTGATTGCATGAGGAAATAAAAGCTGTGCCATTGGACTTTAATCAAATCCGCCAATTGCTAGAAACGATTGCAAAAACTGACTTTGCGGAAGTCACGCTAAAAAGTGATAACTTTGAGCTCACAGTACGCAAGACTGCGAGCAGCATCAGTAATCAGATATCGTCTGGGCAAGCTGGCTTAGGTGTTGTAGGTGGTTCGGCATTAACATCAACACCACCTACACCTGAGGTGGTTTTACCCGAAGTCACGGAAACTATTGTGACGAAGAGCAGCGTCGAAAACAGTTTTATAGCCGGAAGCACCGTGTTATCAAGCACCCCGCAAACGCACGATCTTAAGCTAGTTGAGGTCCTCTCCCCGATGGTGGGAACATTCTATCGTGCTTCTGCTCCTGGCGAACAAGCATTTGTGGACGTGAGCGATCGCATCCGCAGTGGTCAAACAGTCTGCATCATTGAAGCGATGAAGCTAATGAACGAAATTGAAGCTGAAGTATCCGGACAAGTCATCGAAATTCTGGTGCAAAATGGCGAACCTGTAGAATATGGTCAACCTTTAATGCGCATTAACCCTGATTAAGTATTAATCTATATATCGAATGTCTCATTGTAAAAATTTTAGTTGAGTCCTTACGGGTCAATCCTGATGAAACAAGCGTTGCCTGTACCACCAGAAGTTGTACAACAAATAGCTGAATACTTCAGCTTGTTAAGTGAACCGATGCGTCTGCGGCTGTTGCATCTACTGCAAGATGATGAAAAATGTGTACAAGAGTTGGTAGAGGCAACTCATACTTCTCAGGCAAATGTGTCTAAGCACTTGAAAGTCATGTGGCAAGCAGGAATACTCAGCCGCCGCAGCGAGGGAACTTGCGCCTATTACCGGGTGGAAGACGAAATGATTTTTGAATTGTGTAATCGGGTATGTGATCGCCTCGCCAGCAGGTTAGAACAGCAAGCCCATAACTTTCGGATTTTAAATGGCAAGTTGTAAATCATTAGTCTAAATGATTAGTGAGGAGTGAGGATGTTTAATCCTTAACTCCTCACTTCCTTTAACTAGAGACCAGAAAATAAGTCTTAGATAGTATGTGGAGCGCGTCGGTTGCTAGTTATATAGAAGCCGACATAGTAGTAGATAATGGGAAATAGGAAGAAAGAACAATTACCCATGACCTAGCACCATATATGCCCTGACAGGTACTAGCACCGTTATTTATTTATGAAGAAGACGAAATAAATATTCTTGTTTCAAGGATTTTTAGAGCTTTCAAATTTCTTCCTCACTCCAACACGAACTACTGCTTAAAGCCACTTGCGCGTCTTCGCGATACACCTGCCTCAAGCGGTGGATATGCCGATTCCCCCCTTTACAAGCGCTATTTTAGGTTGACAGAGTACTACAGTGAATAGTTTTTATTAAAGCTTTCACGAGTCAGGGGCTGTTCCAACTCCAAACCTTCCCCACCTAAAACATCTAACTGTTTTCCATTCACGTCAATGTACACCTTGGCGTTTGGGTTTAAAGCTGTGGCTGTGTAGACAACTTGTCCCACACGACCCATCATTGAGCTACTACCACCCCCGGTAGAAAATTGTTCAGATAAATCAACGTGGACGGCATTATTCTCCATCTTCACACCTAAAAGCTTTGTTCCTTTTGGGATGGTGGTAGAATTAGTCGCTTCCTTGGGTCCTGCTAACAAGCTTTGGAATGCTGCTGCTAAAAATTGGTCGGGCTGGTCTTTATTGGCTTGAATTTTAACTGGCTCGGGAACCAACTCCAATTTTTGACCAGTGTCTTGTAGCCAATATATTTCAGCCGTTTGCTCGTTCGCAGCACTGTTATCCGGTGGCGAGGTTGTCGGTTGGGTTGTTGGCTGAGTTGTTGGCTGGGTTGTTGGCTGAATTGTTGGCTGGGCTATCTGCTGAGTTGGTGTTTTGGATGAGTTTTGTACTACGTCTTGAGAATGGGAGTTCCATGTTAACCACGCTACAGCACCGCTTACCGCTACAACTGCTGCTGAAACTCCTGCAATAACACCTGAGGAAATACGATTAGATCTTTGTTGTTTCATATTAACAACCTTCTTTGAGGCTGAGATAGTATTGTATGTATAGTAGAAGCCTGGTTAACGACGATCCGAAAGAGCCTATAGTTTCTAAAAGGTAAGCTTTCAGCCGGATGGGCTGGCATCTGAATACTTTTGTAAAAACTTTGAGGATGGCTCTATTCTTAAAAATGCTGCAATCTCTAATTGTGTTGGTTGCGTTTTCAATTTTAAAATTCGCATTTGTAAACCCTCCCCTTCCAAATTACGTAAATTTAATTGTTTGTTGATGTTATCAACAATTACATTGAGAAATCGAGGTGGAACCTCTTCCCCATTTACTTTGGCATTTGGGTCAACTAGCTTGATCTGACTGCCATTAACTAGAGTCACTCCTGATTCTATCTTAATTAATAAAGGCTTGCTCTTATCTTTATTCTGTAATTCTACTTGGAAAACCAGACGATTATTTGCCAAAAATATTACATTTGGATTCATAAAATTATAGATGGAAATATTTCCTGTATTAAAACCAAGTGAGCGTATTTTTATATGTTGCAACCTCGCGATTGATTGTGGTAGATGTAAAAGTTTGTTAACATCTTGCTGTGTTAAAACCAAACGCACACCAGCCTGTAAAGGTCGTTTCAGTTTGATTCGTCGTTGTTTAATCGGCGAAGCTAATTCAATTGTATCGGTATCTAATTCTAAAACTGTAATGTGGACATCTTGCTTCTTCAATTGCAATGAACGTCCGGCAATACGTACTCGTTCTACCTTGCCTTGCAGCAACTGATAACTGGGAGTATTATCAATTCGGACTTGCAATTGTTCAAATGTAGCAAACTGCGAACGGATGGCATGAAGTGCAGTGCGATCAACCACGAGTCCAACTGGGGAAAGCAACCCCAGCAAACCAGATACGAGAATTGTCAAGAATTCCATATATTTACTGGGAATGGCCAATTGTCAATAGTACTAGTCAAAAATTCTTAATTCCTGTCTCCCGTCTCCTGCCTCCCATAAATCGGTTAAAGTCGAAAATGTGCATTCAACGACAGGAGCCGACTGCCTTGGTTGAAGCAGGAAATGTTTCTGGATGTCGCATGATGTCTAGTAAGTATGGAGCAGAAAATCACTTTGCCCGATATCATCTATCAAGCACAACCCCCCCTGGAATTTATCCCTCCAGCGCTTAACCCCCTATTTCTCAATGTTTTCCAATTAGTGCTTCCGAGTTGGATACGTTGGAAAACGGCAATTAGCCAAATAGAAGCAGACAATGTCGAGATAATGGTAGATTTGTACCGCCAGTTTCAGGAAAGAAAAATCCGCTTTTTAATCGCATTTCGCCATCCCAAGGTAGAAGATCCACTTTGTCTTACTTATTTGCTTTCTCATATTCTGCCTCGTGTTGCACAGCATAAAGGTGTCTCATTACAGCATCCGATTCATGCCCATTTTATCTACGATCGCGGAATTCCTCTTTGGGCTGGCTCTCACATTGGTTGGATCGGTTCTCGCTTGGGTGGAACGTCGATCCAACGGGGTAAGGCAGACTGGATGGGATTGCGTTCGGCGCGAGACTTATTTGCAAATGGGCGTTTCCCTATGGCTGCAGCACCAGAAGGAGCAACCAATGGTCATTCAGAGATTGTCAACCCACTAGAACCTGGTATTGTACAGTTAGGCTTTTGGTGTGCCGAAGATTTGCACAAAGCCGGACGAGATGAACAGGTTTTTATTGTACCCGTGGGAATTCAATACAATTATGTCGAAGCTCCTTGGAATGCGGTAGCGAGTCTTCTCAGTGAATTGGAAGCAACGAGTGGATTGCCAGTAAAAGCTGTAGAAACCGGAACTCCAACGCCTCAAGATCTCTACCCACGATTATTAAGCTTGGCAGAACATTTACTATCGTTGATGGAACAGGTTTACACGCGGTTCTATCATCAAAAACTGCCACAAGTTCAGAATCCAGAGGGGCAAGAAAAGGATTTGAATGAAGTGTTAGCGCTGCGTCTCCGGGCTTTGTTGAATGTTGTGTTACAAGTCGCAGAAGAGTATTTTGACTTGCAACCCAAGGGAAATTTAAATGATCGCTGTCGGCGAGTAGAGCAGGCAGGCTGGAATTATATTTTTAGAGAAGAATTTAAGGATGTCAAAGCACTGTCGCCGTTGGAGCGCGCTTTAGGCGATCGCATCGCTATGGAAGCAAATTTGCGGATGTGGCATATGCGACTAGTAGAAAGTTTTGTTGCAGTTACAGGTACATATATCCGAGAAAACCCAACAGCGGAACGCTTTGCTGAAACAACTTTACTGATATGGGATACAGTAACTCGCATTAAAGGAAGTAATCCCTTCCATCGCCCCACTCTCGGTAAACAACGAGCACACCTAACTGTAGGTGAACCTCTATCTGTTTCTGAACGTTACCCAAATTATAAAGCGAATCGCCAAGGTGCTAAACAAGCGGTTGCTGAATTAACGAAGGAGTTACAGCACTCAATGGAAGGTTTGATTGTAAAGGGATGAAAGGTGTTGTTTTACATGGGAAGGTAACGTATTTGCCCGAACCATCGTCATCAAGACTACATTCTGCCGACAATAAAATATCTTCAATGGCACGACTAATTGGAACTTCAAAGCTCATTTCAAAAACACCATGAGTATAAAGATGATTCTTAAGCGGCAAATGCACCGAAGGTGTTAGAGAGACTACCAGATTAATACGATTTTAGATTTAAGGTTCTACACCAGAAGCACGTTTATGTTGGATACTGTGTTTAACCCAGGAATGCTTTATGAGGCATCGTTTACTAATTTATATCAATATGGTTTAGATGGTGTGTTTAGTAATGATAACGATATTGAAGGAATTATCTACCTTGCAAAGAAGGCTGATAAAATGGCTATACTAATGACTAGCCCACAGCAAAATCTGTAAATTGCCTTTTATAGGGTGAATGAAATCCTATAACAATATCTTCTTTGGGAACACCCATATTTATTAGTTCTTCAGGAATATCTACCTCTGTTCCATTCAACTGAATCCAAATTTTTTCATTTTTAATATCTATGTGTATTGAACAGCCATAAACACGACATTTGTTTTCCCAACCTACATGAACAAGTTGATAATGGTGCAATTGCATTTAATTTGTAGCATACATTTAAAGAAAGTCAATCATAATCACCAAGTAAGTCCTATGGTTAAAATTATGCAAGCAACTTGCACCAATGGTAAATTGGTTCTTAGCGAAAAGCTAAATCCTGAACTAGAAGGTAAAACCGTGCAAATTATGATTTTTGAGCCAAGCGAGTCTAGTGAGACAATGGATTCCAGCGAGCCCAAAATTAAGGAATTTTTAGCACAAGTGAAAAAATACTCTTTTAAAATCCCTTCAGATTATAAATTTGATCGAGAAGAAATCTATGATAGATAGAATTTTTCTGGATACTAATCTCTGGATTTATCTTTATGCCAAAGAACCGCCCGAAAAATATCAGAAAATTGAGATAATTATCAAGGATAGTTCACCATTAATTCAAGTTAGCACTCAAGTTTTGGGTGAATTATTCCATGTTTTAACCAGAAAAAATTTACTTCAAAAATAGACGCGATAAATATTATTTCAGATAGAATAAGCACTTTTCCTGTTCAGGCAATTGATACACCACAAGTTTTACAAGCTTTAGAAATCAATGCAAAGTATAACTACTCTTATTGGGATAGCCTCATCATAGCTACAGCTTTATTAAGCGACTGTTCCATCATTTACTCAGAAGATATGCAGCACAATCAGTTAGTAGAAAACAAGGTAAGAATTCTCAATCCATTTTTATAACACAATTAACTGTCGAAATGCTTCTAAGTAAGTCGGCGTAAAAAAATCAAACTATGTTAAGATAAGTAAATACGGAGAAGGCATCTATTTAGGTAACTTGTATATGGGCGCTCGTTTAAGGGTATTCCTCAGACAAGAGCAAGGTCGCACTTTATCAAAGATCAGAATGGCTGATGTGCCACAAAAGGTTAAAGACAGAGCAGAAGTAATCCGATTGAATGCACATGGTTGGTATGTGGAAAAAATCGCGGCTCACTTTAATTGGAGTGAGCAAACAGTGAGAAATGTTTTACATAAATGGCAGAGGTTTGGTTTAGAAGGGCTTTGGGAATTACCAGGTAGAGGGGTAAAACCAAAGTTGAAAGAGGACGACATGATATTTTTAGAAGAATGCCTTAGAAATGAACCACGCACGTACAACAGCCGCCAACTGACCGAAAAATTAGAACGCGATCGCTCAATTAAACTGAGTCCCGACAGATTAAGACGGGTACTCAAAAAAAGGGGGTCATATGGAAAAGAGGAAGAAAAAGCCATAAGGGAAAACAAGACCCCGTTGCGCGTATAAATAAACAAGCAGACCTAGAAATGCTGGAGATAGCTGCGGCAACTGGAGAAATAGATTTGAAGTATTTGGATGAATCAGGGTTTTGTGCATGGAGCGAACCTGGTTACACTTATTACTTCAGGGGTGAGCAAAAACGACTAGAACAAACAAAACGTCGTGGTCGTAGACTAAGTATTATCGGGTTTCTTCAACCTTTAATTAGCTTTATTTACGGTTTAGTTATTGGCGGTGTTGACAGAAAATCTTATATCCAGATGATGGAGCGAGAAGCGGCAGATGCCGAAAACATAGGGCGCATTAGAGTAATAGTGCAAGATAACGGACCAATACATCGATGCAAAGAAGTACAGCAGTTATGGAAAAAATGGGAAAGTCAGGGTTTATACATCTTCTTTCTACCTAAGTACTGTTCTGAAATGAACCCCATTGAATTGGAATGGCAACACCTCAAAAAAGATGAATTATCAGGGCAAATATTTGATGATGAGTTAGATCTTGCCTACGCTGTGATGAACGGAGTTAAAACCAGAGGGGAGAGAGGAAACTATACTACAGAGCGTGTGAAATTTTACTCCAACCATCTTCCTTAACTTTTCGTTACATACATATAAATTTTTCCGCCGACTTACTTATCGCGTTGTACTACTTTCATCACTCTGGCTAGAAGAAAATGGGAGTAATGTTCCAAAATGGAGTGATATTTTACGTTCATCGGCGCAGAACAGGCGATCACCCTCCGTAATTATCGCCTCATATCCTCAACAGATCGCTATACACGATTTAACCCACCTTCCGCACCCCTAACTATCACACAGGGAGATTACTGAGATAAAAAAGTC
>JAQYWO010000528.1 GCA_029379215.1 Rhizonema sp. PD37 | reverse complement strand
GAAGGCGGTTTTCCCGCCGTAGGCGACTGGTGAATCCGAAGGACGGTTAATTCCCAAAACAATTTGAATGAACCGCCAAGACAAGGGCAGTGCGTTGGGCGGCTCTGCCGACTTAAAGCACCTGCCCGCGCCAAGAAGCCAAGAAAGGAAAGAGAGAGAGATGATATAGGGCAGCTTCATCGAGAAAGGACATCAGCAACAAAAATATTAATTATTGGAGAATAATCATGACATTTCTCAAAACCATCGACTCTAAATTTTTCCACTCGGAAATCCCCTATAAACCAATGGGCAAATACGTACACTTTCTCACTATTCGTATTACAGAATCATACCCGCTCTTTCAGACAGACGCAGAACTAAATAAAGCCAGAGTCAAAGCTGGAATCAAAGACAAAACCACAATTAGCCGCCTTTCAATGTTCAAACGCAAGCAGTCTACACCAGAGCGTTTAGTTGGTAGAGAATTACTGCGTAACTACGGGTTAATGACAGCTAAGGAATGCGAATATAATGTCGATTTTGCCATGGATAATCCTGATTGCATCATTTACGGATTTGCTATTGGTGACTCAGGTTCTGAAAAATCGAAAGTGGTTGTAGACACAGCATTTTCAATTACAGCTTTCGATGAATCTCACGAAACCTTTACTCTCAACGCTCCGTATGAAAATGGTACAATGGCTTCTAAAGGTGAAAATGGTTCTAAGCCTGGTGAAGTCACAAGCAGGATTAATCAGCAAGATCACATCAAACCCCAAGTTTTCTTTCCCAGTATTGTCACACTCAAAGATCCCACAGAAGCCAGCTTCCTCTATGTTTTTAACAATATCATGAGAACTCGCCACTACGGAGCGCAAACAACTCGTACAGGGCGGGTGAGAAATGAGTTAATTGGTGTCATTTTCGCTGATGGAGAAATTACGAGTAATCTACGCTGGACTCAATCGATATATGATGTAATGAAGGATAATAAGACAATCAAATCTCCCGAACCTTTAGATGAAGAAGATGTCATTGCCGCTGCCTTAAGTGCAATTAATTCACTAATGGCTGAAGAATTTATCGTTCATACAGACTACATTGGAGAGACTTTTACACCTTTACTTAATGATGTCAAAGCGCTGATAGGTAGCGAGACAGGAATTAAAGCTATTTTACAACAAGCTGATACAGAAGCTAAAAATTATGCTACTAAGCATATCAGCAAAAAGAAAACTGCTGCTAAGGCGGTGTCACAGTAATGCAATTCCTTTACCAATGCCATTTGGAACTTCATGACAGCTTGTATTATGCAACTCGTGAGATAGGCAGACTCTACGAAACAGAGGCAGTTATTCACAATTACGCTCTTTGTTACGCACTATATATGGTAGATAGTGAAGTTTATTCGACAACTGTTTCTGAAGAACATTCCTATCGGTATTTCTGCCCTGAACAAGTTCCTAAGTATGAGGAGCATTTAACACCGCTCAATCACCAAGGAATTTATGTTACTCCAGCGCGTTCGATTCACCATACAGCCATTCTCAATACTTGGAAGTATGCTAACAATAACTACCACGTTGAGATGGAGAAAACTCAGAAAAATGTCCCCAGTTTTGGTAGAGCAAAAGAGATTGCACCAGAAAGTCAGTTTGAGTTTTTTGTGATTTCTCAAAAGCCACTCCTCTTCCCCAAATGGATTCGCTTGGGTAAGTGGATGAGTAAAGCAGAAGTCAATATTCAAGAAGTCACGAAATTTAAATTAAAAACCGATGACTTTTCTTTTCCTTACCCACTCAATCCTCTAGATGTGATGTTTACGCATCAAGTTGTTAGCTACGATGTCATAAATATGCCCCCTGTGAGTCTGATTCAGAATATCAGTATTCGCCAAGGGCAGTGTTACGAGTTTGAACATCCCAACACATCGGAAAAACTACGCCTTCCAGCTAATATGCAGTATCGGTTCAAGGGTGCGTAGGGGCGTTAGCGAGTCTTCGAGCGGCCGTTCGCCCCTTTAAGATATTTGATGCGTAGCGAAGTTTTAGGCAATTAGTATAAGTCATTCCTTCGCATCGCTTCTACAACGATCGCAGAAATAACCCGACTGTTTACACCAGCTGAAAACAGAGCTTATACATGTATGTATTCTTCTCACTGTACTAAAAAAACTGTACCCTATGCCCTACAGTCTTGTTCTTAACCTCACTCCCCAATCTCCCATATACCCTGAATTCCTCACTGGTAGACACTACCACGCCCTTTTTCTCACCCTTGTGAGTTCTGTTGATAATGTATTGGGAGACTATCTACACTTATCCAATGCAGATAAAGCGTTCACTCTTTCGCCTTTACAAATACAACAAAATCATAAAACTCACCACAAATCTCATCATACCTTGCAATGTTGTCATCAACGTCCAATTCCGGCAGGTACACCTTGTTGGTGGCGGATTTCACTCTTAGATGATACACTGTTTGGTAAGTTGACTTCACTGTGGCTAAATTTGAACCCTAAACATTCCTGGCATTTGGGTTCTGCGAATTTGTACATTACCAGTATTCTCGGTACGTCTCAATCAATACAGCCTTGGGCAAACGCTTGCAGTTACACACAATTGTACGAACAAGCAAGTGATAGCAATCGCACTCTTAACTTCTCCTTCGCGACACCTGCTGCCTTCCGTCAAGGAGGATACGACAATGTTTTGCCAACGAGAGAATGTGTCTTCAACAGTCTTCTCAGTCGTTGGCACAAATATATAGCAACCGCCAAGGCGGTTTAAGCATAAACTAGATATGGTCCCTTTCTGTTT
>JAQYWO010000114.1 GCA_029379215.1 Rhizonema sp. PD37 | reverse complement strand
GTATATATGTAATACAAGAAAATGGTTTTTTCAGCCATATTAAGCACCGAGCGATATCAAATGTGCGAGTAAATCAAGGTTATACGAAGTGCATGAAACGACCGAATACCATTATTCATATTAGGGACAGTAGTTCATAGTAGCTTTGTTTGGATTGATAAATCACACTCTAGTTTCCATCTAAATAACCCACAAATTCATCTATATTACAATAATCTTTTTCCCTCAACCATGACATAATTTCTTTGCGTTGTTCTGCTGTTAAATAACTATTCGCACCTTTATAACCTAGCTTAATACCATCCAGTTCTGTAGATTCAAATCTTTGTTTCCAATTTGTAATACAAGACTTATTCATTGCCAAAACTTTAGTAATCTTAGAGTATGGTTTACCTTGTAACGCCATTTTTACTGCTATTGCCCGTTTAAGTTCCCTCGCCTCTGGATGACTGTGAATGAACTCTGTTAAGATTGCTATTCTCTCTGATTTTTGCTGTTGTTCTAGTAAAAAGTTATTCATCGGTATAATCTGTCATCAGGGCTTTAGTATAAAAGTACCATAAGTTTAGCTCTCATTTAGGATTGCTATATAATATAAAATAACTTAAATAAGAAATTTGAGAATTCTATAAGTTATGACTACGGAAACTTCTCCACAAGGCAAAGAATATTGGTTAAAGTATAGTAATGTCCCTTTTCTTGGCACTAACGTTAACATATTAGGATCAGTGATTGGTGGACTGAAGAGCAATAATGTGCCTGATCCAGAAGACTTAGATAAGATTATTGCCATTACCAGAGAGCGGTTATTATCAGAAAAACACTACCTAGTTAGTGTCGTGAATGATCAGACAAATTTGTTACCAGTATCTTTTTTACAAATGGGAGTTAGGCAAAGTCTTGCAGTATGCCGTATTACGAGATACTTCTCCCGTGAAGAGTTTGAAAATTTCATTCAAGAAATTGAGCAAGAAGTTCAAAAAACAGATAGTCTTAACAGTAATTTTAATTCTGTTGCAAAAGTAAAAGAAATCTTTTCAATTCCTAATCAGGTTGCTGATGATATTGCAGGTTTTAAGGATAGTTCTAATCCCTTAGAAGTTTTAAAAAATATTTCTGAAGTTCAGCTTGCTAAGATTAATCCTATACCAATAGGAACTGGTTTTCTAGTTGGAGGTACACATTTACTAACTAATAATCATGTGATTCCAGATCGAGAAATTGCTAACCAATGTGTTGCCCAGTTTAATTATGTTGAGGATCTGCAAGGTCGCGTTCAAGAAATTACAGAATATGAGTTAAATCCAGAACTACTGTTTATTACTGAGCCAAGTTTAGACTACACACTTGTTCAGCTACAATCAGGTATGTTTACACGTCCGGCCGGCTTTAATTTTAACTGGCTCCAGTTAATTGAAGATGCTAAAAATATTGCTCCAGGAGGTATACCATATCTTCAAATTACTGAAGATTACAAAGAAGTTAATAAAAAATTAGAGTCTGCTAAAGCCTTTGAAGAATTAAAATCAGAAAAATATAAGATAACGGTAGATAAAAAAGATAATGAGTCAATTATTTTTCTGTGGAATCCAGACAAAAAATCTCAAGAAATAAAATATAAATTAAAAGAAATACAAAAAATCATAAATCCTGAAAATTTTAATAAAGATGTTCTAATAGAACCAACTGGAGATGGAAATCAGGTAATTATTGTTCAACACCCAAAAGGTAAAATAAAACAGATTGCCTATAATAAAGTCATTGACAACGGTCTTTATAAGAATTTTTTGAGATATAACACTGATTCAGATTACGGTTCTTCTGGTAGCCCTGTATTTAATGCACAATGGGATTTAGTAGCACTCCATCATGCAGCAGTCGCAGCTCAGCCACAAGTCAATCCAATACAGCAAGAAAACCTGCTTAAAGTTGAAGCCCAGCAAGGTGTAAGAATTTGCCGGATAGTTGAAGATTTAAAGAGAAAGAGTTTTAGCAAACCTAAACTACAAAGCTTTATTGAAGACTTTGTAGTTACTTATGAAGCGTTGAACTATCCTCCCTTACCATCAGCATTGAAGTTTGATGGAGAGAGTAGTTATATCGATTTGGGTAAAGATGAAAGTTTAAATATTACAGAAGCGATTACAGTTGAGGCATGGATTCAATGTAATCCTGTTTTTGAAGATGGCTGGATTATTCAACGATATCAAGCCTATTCCTTGTATTGGGCAAACGAAAATATTGTTGTGACATTATATAACGGCGATAAACAACCTCAAATCTTCTATCTAGAAAAATCTACTTTAGATGATAATTTATGGCATCACGTTACATTTACATGGAATACAAAAAATATTCAAATATATATTGATGGAAAAAATATAGGAATTGCATACGTGGGTGGAAAAGATATCCAAGGAAATCTCGGTAAGTCTGAAGAGAGTCTAATTATAGGTCGCGATCAAGATAGAAAAAATTATTTCAGTGGTTCCATCGCTGAACTTAGGATTTGGGGAGTAGTCCGTACTCAAGAACAGATTCAGGCAAATATGTATCGACGGCTGAATCAAGATGAACAAAAAGGGTTGAGAGGATACTGGCGATTTGAAGAAGGTAAAGGCTACAAGGTATATAACCTTGTCAAAAGCGCTATATCTAGCGAGCCATCTATAGCTCCGTTTATCTTAAATCCACCGATTCCACCAAAATTTGGATTGAATTTTAACGGGAAGAATGATTATATCGATTGTGGCGATAATGAAAACTTGAAAATTGAAGATGCAATTACTATTGAGGCATGGGTTAAGAATGATGACCAAAATAGCAACGGAATAATTGTTAATCGAGGTGGTAGTTGGAAAGAAAATGGTTATTGCCTATGGAGAAACTTCAGAAAAATTCGTGTGGAGCTACAAAATCAAAATGAAAAAATAATTGTTGACACTGTAGAAGAGGCTTTAAATGATGAATCATGGCATCACATTACCTTTATGCGGAATAAAAATTCCCAAGATATTCAAATATATATTGATGGTACAAAAAAAGAGACTAATCCACACTACGAAGGTGGTTCCCAATCCTTTATAGGAGCTATTGGCAAGCCTAGAGTAAGTCTAAATATCGGTTGCGCTCAGGGTTATGGTATTTGTTTTAATGGTTCTATTGCTGAAGTCCGTCTTTGGGGAGTAGCCCGTACAGAAAATGAAATTAAGGAAAATATGGCTCGCCAGTTAAAGGGTACGGAAACAGGATTAGTAGGTTACTGGTCACTTGATGAAGAAGAAGGAGACAGGGCGAAAAATAAGGTAGGTAAGAATAATTATGGGTTAGTTTACGGAGGACAATGGTTGAAGCCTTATAGCCTTCAAGCAGCTAATCAAGGTACTTTTGGTGTTGCTTTTAAAACAAAATGGTTAAGAGCCTCTCAGTATCCGGCTTTACCTTTACCATTTGGGTTAAAATTTAATGAGGAGGGCGATCGCGTTGAGTGCAGTGGTGAAGAGATTAATACTTCCACAGCAATTACTGTTGAGGCATGGGTTAAACACAAGTTTGGTAATTTTTTAATTGTTAGTCGAGGTGGCATCATCAAGCAAGATAATAGTGTAGAAAAGGGCTACTCTGTATCTTGGCATAACGGAAAAATACGTGTTTGTCTTAGTGATGGCGCTAGTGAAAGAGTATTCGTTTATTCTCAGGGAAATGCTCCAGTTGATCGTGTATGGCATCACATCGCATTTACCTGGGAGCAAAGCTCACAAGAAATTGCCATATACATTGATGGCAGACTTCAAGATAACCTAGTTGACGGGAAATCTCAGACTATTATTGGTACAGAGCAGAATAGAAGCATAGGACTGTTTGCAGGTACGATAGAAAATCCCACTAATCTGATTATTGGTCAAAAAGAAGCAGAAGAAACTTATTACAATGTTGCAGTTGCCGAAGTTCGGCTCTGGAATGTAGTTCGTACTCAGGATCAAATCAAAACAAATATGTCCTTTAGGTTGGACGTTGAGCAGAGGTTAATTGGATACTGGCGACTTGATGACGGAGGCGAAGGTAATGAGCGGGCACGAAACCATGTCTTTGATCGCAACCATGGTAAGATTTCTGGAGCAAAATGGTTCCCTGCAACCCCCTGAAAAATTTACTAATTTCTGAAATCTCTCCTTGGACTGTTGAAGTAACTCTCAGAAATTATTAGAGAGCAGAATAAATATGAAAAATGAGAAGATGAAAATTCTCATCCTAGCAGCGAATCCAATAAATACACACAAATTACGCCTGGATGAAGAAGTAAGGGAAATCTACGTAGCCTTGGAGCGGGCAAAATTGCGAGAAGAGTTTGAAATCATTCCCCAGTTAGCAGTACGTTCTAACGATTTGCTACAGGCTCTAGTCAGGCATAAACCACAAATTATTCATTTTTCTGGACACGGAGCAGGAACTGATGGTTTAGTTCTAGAAAATGACTTAGGAGAAGTACAGCTTGTAAATACACAAGTCCTAACCGATCTATTTAAACTCTTTAAAAATAAAATACAGTGTGTTTTGCTCAATGCTTGCTACTCAGAAGCTCAAGCTGAAGCAATTCATCACCACATTGATTATGTGATTGGCATGAATCAGGCGATTGGCGATCGCGCTGCCATTAAGTTTGCAGAAACATTTTATCAGGGGCTAGGCAATGAACTATCAATTGAGGATGCCTGTGAACTAGGACGTATTGCCATTCAGCTTGCGGGCATTCCCGAATTTCTAACTCCTATCCTAAAAAGTAGACCAAAATCTCCTGTTGAAAGTACAATCAGTTCTCAGCAGGAGCAAAAACAGGATAACTCCTCGGAGCGAACACCCTACAGTAACTTGTTCAACATATCAAATAGTGATATCAAAAACGTTAGTGGTTCAGGAATAATCAATTATCATGAGTCCTCTAGCTAACTCAAAATTGAGTTTTAGTTGATGATGGTAAATTATTTTTGCCTCAGTTTCACTGAGCGCATAAAGCAAGAAAGCAGTTTTTACTAAAATCAATTAAAATATGTAAATATTCTAATACTCTCTTCCTTGTATAAGATTACCTATTTTTTCTTGGCGTTTAAGGCAGCTACAGTTGCTTCAATGGTTATACGTACAATGCACTACTTTGTCTTGGCGGTTCATTAATCAGTAATCTTTAGGCGTGACGGAGTAATATCATGTCCGGTTAATTAACCTGAATTTCCGTAAACACTGAACCTCACCCCCAACCCCTCCCCGCGAGCGGAGAGGGGAGACAAAGCACGGCTTTAGCGGGGAGGGGTTCTTCTGTATTAAGGTTATGCTACCGGACATGATATAATAACGCATGGAGGCAGTGATTCCCAAGTATAATATCGTTTCGGGATTCCAGCATCCTCGGGAGCTTACGTTGACTGAGTTTGTGGTTGTGTAGGATGGCTTAAGATATTCATGCTCTCCTAATTGCGATCGCCGTCACTCAATCGGCTTCGCTTACTGTAAAGGGGGGAACAACCGCCCAGATAAACGGAACTTAGTGCTTCAGAGCATTTCATCGGGCAACCATTCTTCGTCTAATATTTGTTGCAGTGTCCATTCACAGGAAGTGGCAAAGGTTTCTAGTTCAAGTCCCGTTTCATGAATAGCAATCTTAATTGCGTCTTGGTAGGTTTCAGGAAAGATATCTGGCAAATAATTTTTAAGGCTGGGGCTGTCTTGAATAGCTTTGCGGATTCGGATGCGATGCTCAGTAATCGAACCTCTCCAGCTACCAGAACGGTGCTGAGGTTGGGACTTCCATTTGAGTAGATGTAAGAGGACAACTCTCAGATTACTCTCGATTGCCCGCTTTTCGCTCCGACCCATATCTTCTATTTCTTCAATCAAATTCTCTAAGTCGAGTTGGTCAAAAGCTTGTTTGCGGAGGTGAACAGCTGTTTGTTTCAACCAACGGTAGTAGTCCTTCTGGTATAGGTTGGGAGGAGAATCTAAGTGCCTTGTCAAGGGGTTGCTCATGTCGGGCATTCTTCTCTATATAGTAGGCATTGTATCGCACTCAGCCGACGTTGCATAATTAAGGGATGAAGTGTCCTTATTGTGCTACAGATTCAGGAGAGTAACTTTTGAACAAGCTGCAACGATTAACCCTTAATGGATTCAAGTCGATTAAAGCGATGGATCTTGAGTTGCATTCCTTAAATATCTTGATTGGAGCAAACGGAGCAGGCAAAAGCAATCTCATCTCGTTCTTCAAGATGCTTAATGAGATGATGGCTGGACGCTTCCAACAATATATTGGTGTGTCAGGGCGTGCTCAGTCCCACTTGCACTTTGGACCTAAAATAACTCCTCAGATAGAAGCAAAACTGGAGTTTGAAGTAGAAAATGGAGAAGATACCTATCATCAACGGTTATTTCATGCTGCCAGTGATACGCTGATCTTCGCCGAAGAGACCTTGAGCTTCCTACAAACAGGTTGGTCACAACCGAGAATTGATCAATTGGGTGCAGGACATCAGGAAACAAAAATTAGTTCAGTAGCAGAAGAAGGTAAACAGACAGCCAAGACACTCAAGTATTTGCTTGATCGTTGTCTTGTATATCACTTTCACGATACATCTTCTACAGCGTTTGTGCGGCAATCCTGTTACACTGGCGATAACCGATGGCTCATGCCTGATGCCGGGATATTTAGCTGCATTACTTCTGAAATTCCGCGAAGAGAACGTTTCAGCTTATCAACGTATCGTCGGAATAATCCGTTTGATTGCACCATTTTTCGATGACTTTGTTCTTGAGCTAGATACATCTCATCATGTTATTCTGAACTGGCAAGAAAAAGACTCAGATAGGGTATTTGGACCCCATCAATTTTCAGATGGTACCTTACGCGCCATATGTCTTACAACGCTGCTCTTACAGCCAGAGGATAAGCTACCAGAACTTATCGTTGTTGATGAGCCAGAATTAGGTCTTCACCCCTATGCTCTAAATGTTGTGGCTGGTTTGTTTAGCAAGGCTTCGCTCCATACACAAGTCCTCATTAGCACCCAATCTAGTTCTTTCTTGGATAATTTTGAGCCTGAAGATGTGATTGTGGTAAACCGAGAGGGCAAGGAGTCGCAATTTAAGCGGCTCAATCCTACACAATTAGAAGCTTGGCTCGACGAGTACAGTCTTGGAGAAGTCTGGGAGAAAAATATCATTGGGGGAGGACCTCATTAATGGTGCGTCTCTACCTATTTGCTGAAGGACAAACCGAGCAAACATTCGCCGACACTTTAATAAAACCACACTTAGCTCAACATGAAGTTTTTCTGAATCCTCCTCGGCTGATTGCTCACGCCAAAAAAAGGGGCAGGTACATCGCGGTGGTGGACGCAATTACACGCCAATGAAAAACGATATTCTGAGATCGCTCAAGGAAGATAGCAATTGTGATGTATTCTTCACTACTATGATTGATTTGTATGGTATCCATCCTGATTTTCCGGGATTAACTGAATCAAACAGTTTGCGCCAAAATCCGATAAAGCAGGTTGAATTTTTAGAGCAAATTTTTAGAGAAGATATTAACGATCATCGATTCATCCCGTACATTCAGTTGCATGAATATGAGGCATATCTTTTTGCCGATCCAAGCTGTTTTAAATACCTTTCCGATCATCATACAAAGGAGATTAAGGCTCTCAAAGCTATTGCTGATCAGTATGAGACTCCTGAGTTAATCAATGATGGACAACACACAGCACATAGCAAACGTATTATAACTCAGTTTCCTGATTATGGAAAATCAAAAGCTGCTTTTGGATCACTGTTGGCTGAACGGATTGGACTACAAGTAATTAGGAGTAAATGTCCCCACTTTGACGCATGGCTCTCAAGGCTCGAATCGTTAAACAATGACCGCGACCACTGTGCCGAAACTATCTGATATCATGTTCGGATAATCACTTGTAATTCAATACTTGAAAGTATCCTAATGGATGCAGCTAGCCTTCAACACAAGCCTAAAGTAGGAAACTATCAGGGGTTTTCGGCATTTTGCTTATAAGTGCGATCGCCTTTCTCTAACGCTCTCAATGTAAAAAAATCGTTAACAGATTAATGTCGTTATTAACATTCTGAACTATCGGCTATTTGAATTTCTTGCTCGTATTGCAAGATCGCTTCTTCAATTATTTCATTACTAACATCTGAAATATCGGATTTGGAATAAATTGTAGCGAGTATAATTCCTTGATCAGTTTTCAGATAATAAATGACTCGATAGCCTCCACTTTTTCCTTTTTGAATGTTGCTATTTTTGAGACGAACCTTGAAAACCTGATATTTAATTCCAGCAATTCTATCACCGAGGATTTCACCTGCTTGAAGTTGCTCGATTAAGGGTTGGAGATCGGTACGAATTGAACGATAGCGTTTGGCAAGTTCTTGAAGATCCCTTTTAAAACGAGGTGTAAGAGCGATCTGGATTGCCGATGGTTCACTCTGCATCAATGCCTAACCACATTTCTGAGAGGGGAATAGTTTGTCCAGTTAAAGCCTCATGTAAACCTTGGCTAATACCTTCTATAACAACTTTTGTAGGTGTTTCATCAGGATCGGTTTCGTCAGGATCGGAAAGTAAGACGATGACACGAACACGCTGTGGTTTGATGAATCCCAGCGATTTATCGAGCGTAAGTTGTCCACTCTCATTAAGTGTCGCTGTGGTTTCAATTGCTTTCATAGATGGTTATAGTATTGTTAAATATCGAGTCAATTCAACCTACTTCTAGTTTAGTGCAGCTATCCCGCCTTCATGCGGCTCTGAGCAAAAAACCCAAATGAATTAAAAAGTTGCTGGCGATGGGGGCGATACCGCCGTTGCTCAAGACAATCGCACTGTGGGTTTCAGAACCGGACGGCATAGTAATAATCTCTCCGCTACAGTATTCATAGCGTTCTGGGTTGGGTTCTTCCATCGCCCGATACTCCTCTAATGTGAGGCGAGTTGTCATTTCATACTAACTACGTCCATGTATTGTATTTGTAATATATGAACACTTCTTGATAAAGAGATTCAAATTCTCTAGGTTCAAAATTGCGCTCCACAGGATAGCGATCAGTCGGTATTTTGCTTATAAGTGCGATCGCCTTTGTCTAACGATCTCAATTTAACAAAACCAGGCATCAATCTCTGTCGTAAGCGGCAGGAGCGAATAACTTGTATATTCATTTCATAATGACCATTATTGATCCAAAGATTACTCCTGTGCATCTGGATCAATGCCCATTGCCCGTAAGCGTTCTGCAAGCTGTGCGGCTTTTCGCTCTGCGGCAAGAGCCCTGTGTCTCTCCTTCTCAGCTTCTTCTTTACCAACCAGTAACAAGTTTCCATCTTCATCCCACCAACGCAACCAAAGTTGCTCTGGATTGTTCAAATAGCTACCCTGCCATAGCCCTAGTTCAACTCCTAGAGGTGGAATGGGGTAGTGTCCTCGCTCATTGGGTTGCATCTTTTGGTATGAAAAATCTATCAGGTGATAGACTTCCAGCTTAGCATTATTGATTTCATAGATGGCGTAGTAGGGAATCCTGATAATTTGCTGATATACCCAAAACTTACCAGGCTTTGCACCTTCCCGACTACCAGCAAGAGGTAGCGGTGTCACATCTCTTTCTTCATCGCCATTGCCACTAGCAAGTTCTATGGCAATTAATGGAGGGATATATTCCCGCCACAGAACATAGGAACGACGAATTTTGTCATTTAGCCTTGGTGCTACACCAGGTACATAGAACCAATCTGGTGCTTCGGCTCCTTTTTCGGGTGGATCAGTTTCTCGCCAATAAATGCCACAGTCTTGACCAATACAATACTGTCCATCTGGATGCAGACGCTGTAAAACTTCAGCTATTGAGTCAGTTATAATAATACTTTGAGGGTGTTCTTGGAAATTTTTCACAAACGTACCATTAGACTCCGGCAGTTGAGTATGATCGGGAAACTGAGGTGGTATATCAATATTGGCAACTATCTCACTCATGCTTTTAAAAATATTGCAGCTATTTAGCATATTAACGAATAAGATTCCCGACTTCGTAAGAGTTGTCGGGAATCTGAAATTACCCTTTCACACACACAACTTGTTTTAAAGTCGCAATTGGTTCTACCAAGTCTAGTTGTTGGTTCATCACCTCATCTATTGACTTATAAGCACCAGGAATTTCATCTATAACTCCTGAATCTTTGCGACACTCAACGCCTTTGGTTTGCTCAATCAAGTCATCAAGCGTATAGACGTTCTTTGCCTTATTTCGAGACATGAAACGCCCAGCCCCATGACTGCAACTGCAAAAACTTGCGTGATTTCCCTTACCTTTGACAATGTATGATTTTGTTCCCATAGAACCAGGGATAATACCATAGTCTTGTTCTGTGGCGCGGACTGCACCTTTGCGAGTAATATACACATCCTCGCCAAAATGCATTTCCTTTTCAGCATAATTGTGATGGCAATTCACCTCTAATAAAGGCTTACTCGCCTTACCACCCGCTAGATGTTTCTCAATAATGCGCTGGAAACGCGCCATCATCACCTCACGGTTAAAACGCGCATAATCCTGCGCCCATTGTAAATCGTGCCAGTATGCTTGGAATTCTGACGTACCAGCAACAAAGTATGCCAAATCGGGATCAGGTAACTTATTACCCGCTATTTTGGCTAATTCCTTAGCAGTGTTAATGTGGCATTGAGCAAGATTGTTACCAATATTGCGCGAACCAGAATGCAACATCAGCCAAACAGAGTTTTCTGTATCGAGGCAAACCTCAATGAAGTGATTCAATTTGTTACTAATTGCTTGTTAAGCTGCCTTCTTACTTTGCAATCGACCAAGACATTTCTGCTTGATTCTACACCTTCTTTATTCGGTATAGTTCGGAGCACACCTTCATCCTCATTAATTAGGATGCCCAAGTCCCTCTGCTCTCTACAGGGCGTTTTACCGCTTCCCTCGGTATTAGCAATCTCAGCCTTCACCGATTTGGACGAGTTTTGATTACTGTATTACTACAGTAAGGGGCAATTCTTTACCCCCTCCCAGAGAACCCATTTGTTTCATCGCTTTTCCTTGCAGATCTTGCACCCCACGATGCAAGTCTTTAAAATCATGCCAATACTGCCAGTTGGTAACACTTTTTTCAACGTCTTTATTTTCGTTGAAACCAGTCGGGATTGCTGCTTCAATGTCCAAACGGATTTTCTTCAGCTTGCCTTCGAGTTGGTCACTATTAAATGGTGTTTTAACTGCCATCATGCCACAGTTGTGGACAAACACACCTGCACTGAGAGCAAAGTTGCTGTAGTCAGGAACTGTTAAGCAGTAGACATCTTGTCTTTCCTGAAGCCGTATTACATCCACAACTTTATGGTTGTAAGCGTGTTGTTTCCAACGGTGATTATGAAGTCCGATTGGGCTTTTAACCTCGTGTCCACAAATTTCGCAAGTGTAAATTCTATTTGCAATTTCTTTGCTCTTTGCCCTTCCTTTCTCACTTGTGTTGTAGTTAGTGAGATATTGCTTTCCTCTTTCACCATTTCCTGATACAGATTCTTTAAAATGATCGGGATTTTCCTGCATATACTGGACGATATTTTTCGTCCCTCTCGCAGCATAGTACCTATAACCATCTGGTGTCTTGGCTTTGGCAGATAGTGCTAGCTTTCTTTTTTCCTCAAACGTAGGGGATTGCCAGTGAGTATTCCTGTCTACCAACAACCGATGATAAGCAGAGTGATCCTTATCACCCATAAATTCTAGATTTTCTGGTCGATTATCGGCACAATCAAAGTTTTTGTGATGAATCACGGTTCTTTGACGCTCAAAAGATGGCACTTTTCCTAATATTCCAGATCTGGCAAGAATCCAGTGTGCCTTTTGCCATCTACCAGAATAGGGTTGCTGAATTAACGTATAGCCGTCCCGATCCACTTGAGAATAGAAGGGCATCAAGGAAGTGCTAGGTTTGAGATCACACGCTTCTTGGTAAGTGCCATCCCGAAGCATGAATTGATGATCGGGAGTGCATTTAATTTCTTCTCCGTTGTCCAAAACCACTTTCAAGAGTTCGGCATTGCGCCGTGTTAATTTGGCTGTAGCCTTAGCCGCGACAACTTTCCCTGTATGTGCGTAAGAGTAGACAATAAACTCTTGCTGAGTTATTGCTAGTTCTGCAATTGGGTAGGATTTTCCATCTACTAACGGAACCAAAGTTTCTCCTGCAAAGCAACCAATATCCACTCCGATCGCCGCAGGGATAATTGCTTCTTTTGTGGCAATAACAGATCCCACTAAGGCACCTTTACCGAGATGAACATCTGGCATCAATGATACATGCTTGTAAACAAATGGCAGTGATGCAACATTCTTTGCCATCTTAGTTTCTTCATGTCCCAAAGGATGATTTGCCCAAGACAAGACGGGCAATGGTGTTGAAAGTTTTAACTCTTCGTAGGGCATAGTTTAATTTTAGATTTTAGATTTTGGATTGGATGTGTAAATTAGGTTATTTTAGTATAAATAAATACTGCCTTATTTTTATACTAATTGTGGACTTCGTAAACTCTATTCATTCTTGGTGTTCTTGGCGTTCTTGGTGAGCCAGCGCTGCAGGAGGGTTTCCCACCGTAGGCGACTGGTGTTAGCGCAGCGGTAGCGAGGAACGAGCGTCACCCGTTAGCGCAGCGTTAGCGAGTCTTCGAGCGTCAGGGCGGTTCAATAAATTAAGCCGAGTCGCAACTTTTACGTAAGTCTTAAAATTAAAAAATAACATTGTATTCATTTAGCTCCATCTACAGTACATTTATACAAGCTTTTGTCAGTCCACAATGAGTTCTAAGGGGTTTTGTACTTCGTTCCTCGTGGCGGACAGAGATCAAACTGCAAAGTTTAGCTTTTGTACTACAATTATAATACATTTACTTTGCGACTGTCAACCCTGCAGAAAGTCATCCCCACGTTCAAAATGGGTAGATATGAGAAAAGTAGATTAAAATTTGTAAATAAAATTACTCGGATATAGATAGCTGAGAAATAATCCTATGGCAGTTGGTCAAGATACAATCTGGGAACGTTTTTTATCTCCTGTAGTACGTCTGTTGATTGACGAGAAAGGATTACAGCGTTATTACGAAAGTGTTGACTGGGAGAAACAGAGCGATCTCTTTCGACGTGCCGACGTTGTTACACCCACGTACTACAACCAAAACTTTCACGGGATTAAGGGTGGATATCTCAACCCAGGTGCAGCAGTTTCCTATGATCCCATTACCCAATACGTTCTGCCACCAAACGAAACCCTGGTACGTCAAGCTTTAATTGATGCTGTCAAAGTACACCCGCGACGCATTCTAGACTTAGGGTGCGGTACAGGTTCTACAACCTTATTATTAAAGCAGACTTTTCCGGATGCCGAAGTCATTGGGTTAGACTTATCGCCTTATATGTTAGTTAGGGCAGAACACAAAGCCCTAAATGCTAATTTAGACATCGTTTGGAGACATGGAGATGCACAACAAACAAGTTTCAAGAGTGGTTCAATTGACTTGGTAACCGCTTCGTTATTATTTCACGAAACACCGAGCGTTGTCTCATCAGCTATTCTACGGGAAAGCTTGAGATTGCTGGTAGCTGGCGGACAAGTATTAATTCTAGATGGCAATCAAAAGACTCTACGTCAGTTAGAATGGCTTAATAATGTTTTTGAGGAGCCGTACATTCGTGAATATGCTGCCGGGAGTATGGATGCGAGTATGAGTGCAACAGGATTTGAAGCAGTACAAACCCATGATGTCTGGTGGATAAATCAAGTCACTAGCGGGATAAAACCTATTCCGGTTGAAGATATTCACACTCAAAGAAATGTATGGCGTTATACTCCTACACTAGATAGTAGTGGTTTACAGGGTGTTCCATCTCCAGCTTTTGACGCGCCATGACTTTAAAGGCAGTTCTACTCGATTTTAATGGTGTGATCGTCAATGATCGCTCAATCACAGAGCAATTTATAGAGCAGGTTTTTATTGAGGAGAATCTCATTCTCAAGCGAGGTGAGTATCAGCAAGTTTGTCTGGGAAAAAGCGATCGCGCTTGTCTGTATAATTTGCTTAGGCTTCGCGGTCGTGTCGTCAGTGAAGCTTATTTAACCAAGTTGCTCAATCGTAAAGCACTTATGTATGCTGAGCAACTCGAAAAAGTAGAAAAGTTGCCTTTGTATACAGGTTTAGACGACTTGATATTTCAGGTGCGATCGCGCAATCTCAAATTAGCCTTAGTGAGTAGTACCATCCGCCAAGAAATAGAACTTGTACTGAATCGCAGCCAACTAACTCAACATTTTCCAGTGATCGTCGCAGGCGATGAAATTACCTCCATTCAACCAGAACCCGATAGTTATTTGCTGGCAGTGGAACGCTTGAACCTTGAATATAGCGATCTCAATCTTCAACCACAAGAATGTCTGGCTATTGAAGATAGCCCTGACGCCATCCAAGCCGCGAAACATGCAGGTATGCAAGTGGTTGGAGTGGCAAATACGTACCCATTCCACATGCTTCAGCGCTTCTGCAACTGGACGGTGGATTATCTGACAGACTTAGAATGGGAAAGGGTTCAGGAAGTTTACGCTCAAAAAGAGTTTCAACCTACTGTCGAAGAATGCTAGAATAAATAATTGTATTGGTACGAATTTTGGATGGAAGCGTCAAAGATGAAATCCAAGATAAAGCATCGGGGAATTAGCTCAGTTGGTAGAGTGCTGCGATCGCACCGCAGAGGTCAGGGGTTCGAGTCTCCTATTCTCCATTTGTACATTAAATAATTATTGTCACTTTTAAAGAATTAATGTCCAAATTGACTGAGTTAAAGGGCATAACCATGTATTTTCCTGACTTTCGGAACTCAAACTAGCTTTAAAGAATTAATGTCCATAGTATAAACCAGTTTTAAAGAATTAATGTCCAAAATCATAGAGAAAAATTTAGCCAGATGTAGGGACTCGAACTTAAGATATTACAGCAAGCCTAATTTGCTTTGATTAGAAATTATTAACTGGTATTACACTAGTCCAAAACTTATCTAGCTAATTTGATCAAGCTCTAAAGCGATTCATTTTCAGTCTAATTACAAAAATGTAATATCTCTTTTTTTGCAGCCTTCACGCGCGTATAACCAGCAGCACTATAACATTGCTGCATTTTATTGCGCGATCACAGCACTCCTTTCAAATTACCAAACCACCCTAATAGATAATTATACGATAGAAAGATGTAAAAGTAATATTACTGAAAATGAGTAATTATTATCCTTCAACCCAACACCTGCCGAAATGGCTGTTGAAACTTTTACTATTTTGAGTAAAAGTTTGAGATAACCCAACTTTCAACCCACCACCTGCCGAGATGGCTGTTGAAACTGGCGATCGCTGCCGTTGTCGGATTATATGCACACCCTTTCAACCCACCACCTGTCGAGATGGCTGTTGAAACATTGAGATAGACAAAATGCGCTTTAATGTAATAACTTTCAACCCACCACCTGTCGAGATGGCTGTTGAAACCGATCTCGTCAAAATGCTTATCCTCACTGTTTTTCACAGGCTATTTTGGCAAGTCTACTTAAAAACTAATTTTCTACTGCTAATAAATAAACTTGAATTAACCTTGTAAATCTTGAAATTCAGTCAAGACAATAGTTTGAAAAATTTGGCAGCACCCCAGGAATTTTGCCCCCGCTTTGCCTCGCCAAAATTAAAAATTAGGGGGTGGTAGTTCGGCAGCCACCGTGACGGTATACCCGTACCCTTACTTTGTTGTAAAGTAAGAGATAATGATATTGCTCGTAAAACGAAAATCTAAGATTTCGTTAGTACAAGCCGCTCTGGCACCTAACACCAAGCTAAAAGAGTTTGATGTCAAGAGCTAAGGCTCTGGGTTGTTTGGAACCCTAACACCTTATACTTCCCATGCGTCTCGGTGCGAGTACTTTCTCATCTAACAGCAGGATTTGCGTACCCAAGCAATTACCGATCACAAACACTTAGATGAACGCACAGGTAGAGTTGGCAGCCACCAGGGCCAGAAAGAATACGCTTTTCCAAGCGTTAAACTAACCCATTCCACAGTATCTACACCAAGGGGTTAATACTGTAGCATCATACAGTTAAGGCTCAATAGAGCATATATGACGGCACCGATTTTTATGTCTAATAATATATAATATTTATGGATAAATTTTATCTACCATTAGTATTAATTCTGCATTGGTAAGCAGATAACGCTAAATCTCTCGCTTGTTCTTGCAGGGTATCGGAATAAAGCTGTATGCCGAATTCAATACTAATTTTCAATTCGGCAGCTTTTAACTTTATGGATTCTTGAAGTCTTCCGTAACTCCAATTGTGGATCTGGCGATTATATTCTTTTACGTATAAATTTTGAGCATTGACATTACCAGGAAATTTAGTCTCAGCTTTTACTTGAATTGCGCTAGTGCGAATTTCCCTCGTGTCTTTTAGTCTAGGTAGCGCAATACAACTTGCCTGATAATACTTAGCAATTTCTACTATTCTCTTCGCTAGTAATCTATCAGTGTAATCCCCTAGTTCCGATTCACCTATATTGCACGGCGAACCTTTTGCCTGAGCTTTTTCTCTTTCTTTTCTCAAATGCACTTGTTGTCTTCGCCTACGGCTTAATAGGTAAAAATTATCACCTAGCAACTCCTTGACTGTTTTATAACCGAGTACTTTTTTAGTATTTATATCAACTACGGCAACTGTCGCTAACTCAACAGGATGAAAACTAACACCAACAATTATGTTAGATTGACCTCGATAAACTAGCTTACTAGGACGAGTAAATGAATTATTAAGTCGAGACAATGAAGATT
Organism: Rhizonema sp. PD37; assembly: GCA_029379215.1. Lineage (GTDB taxonomy): Bacteria > Cyanobacteriota > Cyanobacteriia > Cyanobacteriales > Nostocaceae > Rhizonema. The sequence continues at coordinate 6,973 of JAQYWO010000114.1, read as the reverse complement.
TATTTTTATTCAGTTGTGTTTGTTGGTTTTTATCTAAATTTTCATTATTCTCTGCTTCAATTACTCGTTTTTGTGCCTTATCAGTCTTTTCTTCTCTTACTTTTTCAGTTCCCTCAGCCGTCCATAAACGAGTGTCATAGGAGCAATGCAGAGCTAATTTATGAACTTTCCACGGTTTACCCTTGCCTTCACCTTGTTCCCATATTAACTGTACGCAACGTAGTGTTATCAAGCTACCTGAAAGTTTTTCTTCACCTTTATCATGTTTTGTAAAAGCTTCGTAGTCGTCTAAAAAGCGTTTAAAAAAATGACGTTGGCGTTTATTACAACAAATTTTAAAGCGATACTTACTCCAACCATTAAAGTAAACACAAATTTGTTCTTCCTCATTTGTATACCAAGTTATATCACTGTATAAATAATCGATTGGGTATGGGAGTAGTGATATTTTTCTCGATAAATTATCTATCCAATTTGCATACTCTTCATTATTTTGAGGGACTTGATTTATTAGGTTATCTAATGCTTTAATATATATTTCTCCTGTTATATCTCGACCATTGGGTAGTCTATTGTCTCTGATCTGCTTCTCCAAACGTTTAATTTCAACTTCTTTCTGAGTACGTCGTTCTTTTAATTTTTCGATGTCTTCCTCTAAGTCACTGATTTTATTGTAATTTTTTATTAAGTAAGCAACTGCACACTTTGTTCCAATATCCTGTGTTTTTTTGTGAATTTCATATAAGACATCAGTTATTGTTTTTGAACTATCTTCATTTACATTTTGTTTTGTATTGCTATTTTGATTAATATTGTTTTTTCTACCTCTGCTTAGACTTGAATTCTCCTCGGTTTTATTCGCCGTATCAATAATAATTGGTTTGAGCGCTTCTTCTGCTTGAGTAAGGATGTCCTGTGCTTTAGAACGTAGGATATGTAAATCAGAATTACTTTCTTCAACGAGTTCAAAATCACTTTTGAGTATATTCATAAGAAAGTACTCTTTCCCCTCTTTCTGCCTTTTTCGTTTTTGGTATAAAGTAAGCCATGAAGAATAAATTTCTGTCGTCAAAGCGTCTGCTGACGAGCGAAGACGACCTGATTGTTTATCTAAATCTGAATCTTTTATCAGAAAATTACGTAGTTCTGTAATTTCTGTCTTACTTATTCTTCCGGTTTCTTTATTAGCTTCAAATTTTGGTTGCTCACTTACACTCTTCAACAATTGAACAATCAGAGGAGTATTTTTTTGAGTCATTTCTTCCCATACTTTACGAAGTATATCTTCGCTAGTATCTAGATGACATCGTATAGTTCTTAGGCTTGAACTTTTAGAATCCTTCTTATTATTGCGACTCATAGTGATAATATCTCCGCCAAATAAATAATTTTTTATTTGTGTAATTACAACTCATTACTTATTCGTCTTCGTCAGATAACGATCGCCACTTGACGCGATCGCCATAAAAAAATTTCGGCAAAGTTCCACTAGCAGGAAAATCTGCTGGCAAGTTTGCGGATTGGGGAAGTTGCTCAAAATCAATGCAAGGCAAGTCACTAATATCGCTCAAGTCGCGCATAGCGTGAACTTTCAAGATAATAACTGTATTTAACACTGGTGAACATTATTTTAATGTGTAACAATGTTTTTAGCTTAGCATAGAAACATTGTTACACCTTATAAAACATTGTTACACATTATTTAGCCTTGTAACAAGGTTACGGGGGTATGATGAACTGGCGACAAATCTTTTTAGAGTTGATGAATCAGAGTGATCGCGTACAAACTTCGATATATTTCCCCAAAGATATCCACGAGGCTTTGGTGAGATGGGCACAGGAAGAAGACCGTCCCATCAGTAATCTTGTTGTGCGGATTGTGAGTAAGGCAGTTGAGGAGCGGGAGAAGCAGCAGAATCCGCCGCAATAATTGGAAGCTGCGTCAAATGGAATGTTTCATAGTTCTGAAAACTCATTGTTAGAAGTTTTTTGAAAATGCATCATGATTAAGTTACCTGTTGTTAGATGGGTTTCAGTTATGCGATCGCGAACTTTTCGAAGGTGGCGATCGCATGTTCATGTTGGATAAAGCAAGAAAAAGTTCTAATGGGCTAGATTACTGGCACTTCCAAGTCTTCTTCGACCTCACCAGCAACAAGCATCCCTGCCATTGCCAAGATTAATAACTGGGCTTGATTCGCAGTCTCGCAACGTGGACGAGCATCACTCTCGCACGGCTGCGCTACCCACTTACCATCTAAAGCGTGGTAAAAAGTGCCGAGCAATTCCCAGCTTTTCCACACGCGGTAGAGTAGTCCAAAATCTGGATCTGAAACTGAATCGACTTCGATATCGTTTGAGAGGGATTCAATTTTGGTATGGTCTGCCACAGCGTTTTGGTGCTTGCAAATAACGCTCCTAAAGTGGCAATCCCTGCACTCACATCGCTCTTTAGGATCTGGATGATTTGGTTGCACCATGTAATAGCAGCCGTTTTGTATATTGCGAACAACGAACTTGTCGCCCCAGTTTTCTATAACTTGAATATTCGCGCTTCTGGCTTGTCTTGATTGTACAGCCTCAATGAGTGCTGTAGCTGCTGCATAGGGAGTGCCATATTTTGTTGTGACAGGGGCATAACTCTGTAGCCATAAACCGTCCTCTAACATTCTGATGGCACCGTATTTTGTGTCACCATTCCAGACTTCGTAAGCTTGAGCGCATCCTACTGGTTTGAAAATCAATAAGCCCGACTGAACGTTTGTGGAGATAGAAGGACAAGTTGCACAGATCTTTACTCGCTCTTCGACTACAGCAGGTGTTGAGGTTTTTGACAAAATTTCATTCACCACGTCTGCTTCATTTTTGTCGAATTCCCACAACACGTAGATATTGGATTCTGGTGTAGCAGTCAACCAAAGTTTCCCGTCTTCGTAGTTAATGCACTCGTCTCTGCTGTCTTCCCACGCATATCGAATGTGATTTATCTGCTCCAGTAAATCTTGATATTGGGTAGATTGCTCCTCAATTTTGGGTTGTAACAAAAGCTGTGCAATTTCAGCAACAGTTACTTTCTTTACAAGTGCTGACTGGTGAGTAAGAATCGCCTGTACCCAATTGGCTTTGATGCGTTTGTCGGTGATTACTTCGGTGCAACCAAGTTGCACGTAAACATCTTTTAGTTGAGCGACACTCTTGATATTGAGATCGGATTCGCTAAAATGGTACATGATTTAATCCTTGTCATAGAGGAATCAACAAAGGGCGATCGCTATGTTTCTCAGGCAGTGCGATCGCCTTTTGTTTTTTGTAATGCAAACCCTTGATTGCGTTCGGGTGCGGGCGGTTTGCTTTCCTTTGCCCTTATAACTATAATTTAAATGATAAAGTTAAACTCGTCAAGCGTCACTTTTCTAGTGACGCTTGAAAAGAGAGGAAAGACAAGCTATGATTTTAGTACATTGATGGAGGCGTGAATTTATGAACTTAATGCAAGTCACTTTGTCAGTTGATCTACCTGGTTTAGGCAGTCGAATTAAAGAGCTTAGGGAGTCCAAGGGGTTATCCCCTACATGGGTAGCCGCGCAAGCAGGTATGAGTGTTGCTAACCTTTATCGAATAGAAAGCGAAGATGCTAAGTCTCTGCCACGTGAGACTTTAAGAAAACTTTCTCAAGCACTTGAAGTAGATTTTGATGCAGAAGTCAAAGCTGTTTTAGCTAAAGAGGCTAAATGAACACGGAATAGAAAACATCTACAGGACTTACTAATGCACTCTTAAATGAGGTGAATACTGTTCACGAGTACAGCCTTCTAAGAGCATTTTATATAGCGCATTAATTGTTTTTACTTGTACTTTAAATACTTAAGTAATTTTGCTTGGTAGCATTTCTTCAGTTGACGAGAAAGCCAGACTTTGAACAGGCACCAAGCACCACAGCCTCAGTAGTGAGATTTATAAAAAACAAGTCTAGGACTGAGCTTGGAAAAGCAACATAAAGCGATTGCCGACGGACGAAGCAGTGTATCGATGTAGAACGCATCCACGATCCACGCTTTGAATCTGTCGGTCTGTACCCAGAGAGTGTGTTAATTCAAGTATTTTCCGGCACTCAAAACTAAAAGCGATCGCATGATTGTTGCTCCGCGCATAAGCAATGCTCAAGTGTGAGAGTTAACGCCGTATTCATTACTAAGTTATCAGTTTTCTGTTTAAGTTTTCAAACAATAAATAGCTTCGATTTCTCGGCATGAACCAACTTGCCGCTCATATTGCCATGGAAAATTTGGGGAAGAATTATGACTACAGCATTGAAAGCGATTGACGGTGGAAGCAAGCAACAGAGTGAGCGCCTGTTGCAGCAAGACTCAAAAGATAAATCGATTAGACTGCATTGCAAAATCTCAATTGAAGATATCAACTGGGTAAGACAACAACCTCCGTGTGTGCAGCAGTTGTGGTTGGATAGCGTAGCAGCTGAACAATTTGGTGGATCTGCACACAAGCTTGAAACCAACCTTACCTATAAATCTTTTCAAAAAGCAGGTGCAACTTTATCTGCTCAGGGCTTATTCCAATTTGAAGAAGTGTTTGGTAGGCTACCATCTGGTAGACCTGGCTTAATTGGGCATCGCGTTCGTAACCTTCACGGTTACTACAATCGCTTCTACTGGGAATCGAATACGACTGAGGAAAACAATTCTTTTCACCCAGAAGCCGTCCACGCTCCCGCGAAAAGCAACCTTGTTGAGTCGGAACAAAACCATCCAGAAATGGAACAAATCCATGCTGATTTGGAAACGTTCCAAAAGAATAGTCAAAAAACTGAGGATTTGCGAGGCTTTCAAAACCCTAACAACGTCGCTAATTATTCTTTAACAACCACCCAACTACCTTCGTAGGTAGTTGGGGTGGGTGATAGTTCGGACGTGATCCCCGAAATTGCTGGATCAACCCAGACGCGAAGCTCGCCGGATGGAAGATTCCATCCGGCAGACTTCGCGGCTACCGCGCCCTCTGGGGGCGCGTCGCCTGAGTGTGATGAAAGTCTGGAGGAAGAGGGGAAGAATGCAGCTGCGGCAATTGTAGGGGGCGAAGCTCGTGGGAGAGAGTACTCTCTCCAAAGTCTGCCGGGGGGAGTATCCCCCCGGCGAGCTTTGCCACAGACTTGGCGCAATGAAGACACTTTGGTTGTGCCTTGTTCAATAAGCCAAGATTGCTCAGACACCAACCAACTTCTAGATCAGGATTGTTCTTCCGCCGCCGCGCCGTCGGCTATGGAAAAATGGACAAACGAGGCAATCGCCCAACGCATACAACAACGCCCAGCACGACAGGATAAGCTAAAAAGGGCGGGGATGTTTGGGGACAATCCAGGATTTGATTATTTGCGAGAATGCTGGGACGATCCTTCACTGCGAATAATGGTGAGGCGGTTGATTGCTAAATTTCCGCAGTGGAGGGTTGCTTGCATTCAAGAAGAACTGGTGGACTGGGAGGTTAGGGTGGTTGTATGCAAAACAACCGATTATCGATGATCCAACAGAGTAATGTATTTTGGTCTACAGCGAAAATCTCTTCCCCAGTCTTTTACAGTTTTGGGACTCGTGCCAGTAACTTGAGCGATCGCGTTAATACAACAAGAGCGATAATTGCGTCCTGGTTCGTGAATAACCCAACGACGGCAATACTCCATCGGTTCTAAGGGCAACTGACAGAGGGTATCAATTCAATGTTTGTTTTGGTGGGATTGCCTCCCAGTTTGCATTTTGAGGATGAGTGAGCGAATAAAGGTGATAGCAACAGGAAATTGTGGAGGCATCAAGCTAATGCACCCAAAACCCATGCTTGCTGACTTCAACTTAGGAAATATCTGCCTATAGTACAAGTCTTTTAGTCACGATTCACGACTAAATCATTCTTGAGGAAAGTCAGGAGGTAAGACTATTTTTTTGATTTGGTTGAGCTGATCCGCCATTCGTAAAATATGTGCTACATAATTAGGTCGTTTGTCAAAGTTCGCTCCCCAATTGCCTATAGTCCTTGGACTTAGCCCAGTTACTTCGGCTAAAGCGGCTATGCAGGCTTTTCTGTACCCTCGGTTATCAGGGGACATATCAACCCATCTTTTACAGTATTCCATCGGCTCCAAGGGCTTTTCACTAAGTGCTTCGATTCTATATTCAGCCTTTGGGGGAATGATGTCTATTACCTGGCGTGATTTGAGTCCCTCACTTACTCACGATTCATGATTATTTATCTAAAGAGCATGACAGATAAAAAAAGGTGAGCGCTCTTAATTGTAGTTGGGGAAGCGTTATTATTTATATGGATCTCCCTTAGAACTGATTTTTAATAGGCTCGAACTTTGGCTTATCAATACATTTTGACGCGACTTACATGCACTAGGATAAGTTGGGAAATATCTGCCAAGAGGTTCGATGATTGGTGGGACTTTTTTTGAAGAAGTGCTTAGTCACATCATTTTTATAAATCAGTATATTGTATAAATCTATGCAAAAAAATCTTTATGTGAAAAAGATTATCAGTCAGCTTTTAGCAGTATATGTTGGTATAACTCAGGTTTCTGCATTGCTCGTAATTCAACAAGCACAAGCACAAACTTCAAACGTATCCGCTCAACAAGCACAACAATTATTAGAGCAAGGAAAGCAACAAGCACAGCACCAGCAATACCAACAAGCTATACAAACATTCCAACAAGTTGTGGATCTCGCACAACAACTTCATGATCAAAAACTGGAAGCAACTGCATTGCTTTGGCTTGGTTTAAGTGTAAACAAAATTAGTCAACCTCAACTTGCCCTCAAATACTACAACCAATCTCTGCCCCTAAGACGGGCAGTGGGAGATCGCTCTGGTGAAGCTATCACCCTCAATAACATCGGTGGTGTCTATGACGCTTTAGGACAAAAGCCGGAAGCCCTCAAATACTACAACCAATCTCTGCCCC
>JAQYWO010000113.1 GCA_029379215.1 Rhizonema sp. PD37 | reverse complement strand
AACAAATTCTGTAAGGGCTTTGAATTAACCAAATGATAGTAAGCAAATGAGCATTCAACTAAAAACAATTGTTGAGTTATTATATATCCGTATTTAGGCTCAATAAAGCAGGTTCCTTTATAGTCATATAGGTATTCTTTATGGCAGTGTTGAGCAAATATCCTAAGTTCCTTAACTATACTTTCATCGTCAATATTAATAGGTATATTGAGTGGATATGCAAAATGTTCACAAATAAGGTAATCTCTAAGCTTCTGTTTATTAAAGTTATTTGAGTAGGTTTTCCAAATAATACTCAAATTTTGACTTAATAAATGTTTTAAATGATGTTTCATGAATTCATTTTTTTTTAAATACAAGTAAAAATGGACTGTTTAATCTTTGCTTCTTTTGTCAAATTAAAGAAAGATTCTTCCAGTCGATCAATCGCACTATTCCAAGTCCATTTTTCTAAGACATAGTTTCTGGCTTGCTTACCCATCCGATAAGCTAACTCTTCATCCTTAAGAAGAGTTGAAATTGCCTTACCCATTTCAAGTGGTTCATTTCCATTGATTAAAAAACCATTTATTCCATCTTTGATAGTTTCTCTAACTCCACCTTCGGCGATCGCAACTACAGGAGTACCACAAGCGTTAGCTTCAAGTGGAGCAAAGCCAAATGGTTCCAACAGCGGTGTATAAATCATTGCAGTAGCACGATTGAGAAAAGCCACGATTTCTTCATCACTGATACGAACTTTAAAGCTCAGATTCACACCAAGAGATAGAGCTAACCCTTCTACAGTTTTCCTGTATTCTTCATGGGAAAAATTACCTATCCAGATTAAATCAGGCCTTATACTTTTTTCAATTGTTCCTATTGCATATACAGCCCGCTCGATACCTTTCCCTGAGTAAATTCCACCAAGACCTACAATAAATTTTTCTCGCATTATATTCAGGGGATGAAATTGTTCAGTATCAATTCCCAGATAACAGACCTTTGCTTCTAGTCCGTAGGCTCGTAGAACACTTTCACGACTAAAGTATGAGTTTACAAGTATCATGTCAAAAGCTTTAGCATTTTGCCACTCTTCTCTAACCTGAACTCGTAGTCCTTGAGTTTTGACAAGATCGTGCAAAAAAGCTTTCACATATCTTGGTGACCATTGTGTTTTTTCGGGTAAGGGTAACGCAGCCCACGGTGGATTGGGCATAGCTTCATAAAGCCAGCGATAAGGCTCTGCTATATAATTCACCTTTGGAATTTTGATGTATTGAGCAATAGAAGTTACTCGAAAAAATGTACAAGGGTTAACAAAAATTATGTCAAAGTCTTTATTATTAATTTCTTCTGCACATTGCATACAATGTGCATCCATTGCCTTAATTTTATCAGTTATATTGTAGTATGAGGACATAAGCCGACCAAATGATGTTTTGGCTGATTTTGGTTCCCAATCAAAAGGCACAATATGCTCTGTAACTAGTTCATTCAAAGGAAGATATGTTTGATCTGCGGTAGGTGGGCACCAAGATTCAACTGTGTGACCCTTTTCTAATAGTCCACGTACATGATGGTAAAGTGACCTTTTACCACCACCGCTGGGTAAGTTATGCCAAACTGCAATTTTCATAAGAGATATAAGCAATAAAAAAATTAGAATTAAAACAAAAACAGCTTTTCCAGACTACCCCGACGCTATCCGACTGGCAGTCAAGACTATTTTTTGTAACACAAGTTTTTAGGGTCTAAGAGGCGATTCATGATTAAACAAGATACTAGAATAGGCAAATAAACTATAAGCTTCGCGATACTTTGTTACCTCCTAAAAAGCTGTATCTTTATTGTAACAGTTTAACCAAATCTTAAGAGCAAAGTTTGATTCTTTCGCCCAACACTTTCCTTCATCTGCAAATAAGAATAAACTACTGACTGCTGAGATATATTCCATTCACTAAAATGAATAAATATCAGAGGTTTGCCATTAACAAATCGGTCTGGAAGTAGAGTGTAGAGTAATTATTGGATACTGAATATGTCCCTAAAATAAACTTTAAAATTTCGATTTACGCGCTTTAGCAAAAGATAACTCTGCAAGTACAACAGGATTAATTATTGAATTATGGTGTAGAGCAACTACATCATAATGCCAGTCATAGTAGAATTTATTTCGTAAACAAAGTTCCATAAGTCTGCTTACACTCTCCTGTTCAAATCCATACATGAAATGACTAAACTCTCCAAATTTATTAAACCATATAAATTTTTCATAACCACAAGCTACCAATGCTTCAAAGTGTTCGGTTTGGCTATTACCAGTTTTTTCACAGAGAATTGGATGCCACTCAAATATCAAAGCTGGCTGATATTGCTGGAGAATATATCTTGCACCAAGTAAGATCTTCCCATCAAATCCATCCACATCTATTTTCAGTACGTCAACATTCTGTAATCCTGCTTCTAGCATAACTGAGTCTAAAGAGCGAGCAGAAATTTCTACTTCACCCTGAGCACTAGCAGTTCCCGCATGAGTTCGGACTAATTCTCTTTCATTTTTATCTTCCTGAGAAAGCATAGATAAAATAAGCGTTCCTTCCTTAAAATGTCCTAAGTTTTGCTGTAAGTATCTGAAGAACTCTTTGTCTCCATCCACACAGTAAAAGTTTTGGATCATATTTGGACAATTACTATACACTAGCAAAACTGTATCTCCAATTGCTGCTCCTATATCAATCAATGTAATTGGTGACTTTTTAGTTATATAGGCTTGATAAACTAACTCAACTAAAGGATTGTTATATGAGGGATTTTGTCGCGAGTTTATAGGATAGGTATATCCATAGTTTAGAACAACTTTATGTCCATGAATTGTTGTATTTATGGGACAAGAGAATATTGAACAGCTTTTATGCCAAGTTTTATGCCAAAAATTAGATATGTATTTATGATTATCTAGCTTAACTGTACCGAGCAGTAAGTTATAGATTAGAGATGCTACTTTGTTTGTATAAATTTCAGACATAATAAGATTAGACATAATTTTCCTTATCTAGTTTTGCGAGTTATTTTTTAGACTTATTTTTTACTGATTGATAATTTTTGCCAATTTAGAATAGGTGTTACTACTCCTAATCTTCCATCCCGTAAAATAGTTGAGTGACCACCCATATCTTCTATTGAAAAACTTACTTTACTATCGACTATATCAAACAATTTTACTGTAGGTTTTATAGCAGCTATAATTAGATTATAAACACCAGGCGGTAAGAAAGATGAAGGCATCTCTAATCGGTAATTATGAATTCCTTTCTCTAAAACTTTGTTTTCTTGATTAGCGTCTGTATTTGCAGTAGTCAGTACAGGAATACCTTCTTGATTAGTTATTCGGATATGTATTTGAGCATTACTAATTATTTCTTTTGTATGAATTGAAACATCTATGTAGAAAGGTTCTGTAGAGCTAACATAACCACTATTTTCTCCATAATTATTCATAATTTTGACTTCTAGTATACTAATTTCTTGATTTAAAGTATTAAGATCCACTCTTTGCCAGTATCCTTCAAATGTACTTCCAGATGTTAAGTATTTTGACAAAGCAATTTCAAATGTAGAATCCTCTATTAACTTACCTCTTTCTAATAAAATCGCTCGACGACATAGATTCCGAATTGCCCCCATATTATGGCTAACAAATAAAATTGTTCGTCCTTCTTGCGTTGATACCTGTTCCATTTTTCCCAAGCATTTCTTCTGAAACCGAGAATCTCCTACTGCTAGAACTTCATCTACAATGAGAATTTCTGGCTCCAGATGAGCAGCAACTGCAAATGCCAACCGTACATACATACCTGATGAATATCGCTTTACAGGGGTATCTAAAAACTTTTCAATCTCTGCAAAGGCGACAATTTCGTCAAATTTAAGTCCAATTTCTACCTTACTCATTCCCAGAATCGCACCGTTAAGAAAGATATTCTCTCTTCCCGTCAACTCTGGATGAAAACCAGTTCCCACCTCTAATAAACTAGCAACTCGCCCCTTAATACGGATAGATCCAGATGTTGGTTCCGTAATTCTGCTGAGAACTTTTAATAGCGTCGATTTCCCTGCACCATTATGACCAATCACACCGACACAGTCACCTTGTTTAATCTCAAATGATACATCATTCAGTGCCCAAAACTCTTCGAGAGGATTTCGGATCTTGGATTTTGGATTTTGGATTAAAGGATTAACTGTCTTTAGCAAAGACTTTGCTCCATCACCAAGAGATTCTCGCAAAGACTTATAGTTGCTGCGCCCTTCTTGCTGGTGACCTATAACGTATTTTTTCGCTAAATTCTCGACTCGAATAACTGTGTCAGACATTTAGAATACTCTCAAAGCTATTCACAAATAATTTGCGTTTTCGATGTAAAATTTTGAATCTATAGCACAATCTAGTTTGATTTTGAACTTACTTGCGTAGGCTGGCAATAGGCAATATAAACTCTTGCAATAGCAGAGAAGGCTCTTTAAGTTGCATACACTCGTTTTTTCAAAAATCAAACATGAGTCCTATAGCTTGTTCAACATGTTTATCGTAAGCTAGTACTGCGTTGCGAAATTTTAAATTCCTTGCGTTCTACTTTTCAACTTTTTCTTCGAGTAGCATTATTCATTTTGGTTCCTTAAGTAATAGTAATTCATTTTTTTAGCATAACCCAAACTTAAATGAATAAAACTATTACTTTTATAGTGTTTTTTGATCTAATCCATAAAGGTAATTATTTAGATTATATGAAGTACTTCTATGAATTGTAGCTATTCTTTTCTCAATGATTTATGAAGTTGTATCTATGATTTATAAGAAGGCAGAAGGTGATTTCCATAAATAAATAAGTGACAATAGAATTTGCTTATCCTATTTGAGAATTTACCATCCAACTTTCTCGATCACTACTTTAATAGTTAGCTGCCAACGACCTTCAACTTAAATCACATCAGCAAATGTGCGTTCCATCTTACGGAAGTACCAAATACCACTCCACAGCAGCAGCGCCACTATTACCAGAGAAAGTGCAAACCCAGGTATATATATCTGCGCGGAACCGTGCAAAATTGCCCAACGGAAACCGTCAATGACTCCTACCATTGGGTTGAGCGAATACAGTAACCGCCACTGTTCGGGTATCTTGCTACTACTAAAACCTACAGGAGAAACATACAAACCAAACTGGACAATAAAAGGTACGATCACACGGAAATCGCGATACTCTACAGTCAACGCCGCAAGCCATAACCCAGCCCCTATCGATGCAGCAAAGGCAATCATAATAAACAGTGGCAGTGTGAGGATGCGCCAATCAGGGATAAAGTTGTAGTAAGCCATCAACCCCAGCAAAATGATCCCAGATATCATAAAGTCTACAAAGCTGACAATCACCGCACTGGTCGGTACAATCAGACGTGGAAAGTAGACTTTAGAAAGCAGGTTAGCATTGTTCACCAAACTGTTACTACATTCACTCAACGCCCCAGAGAAAAACTGCCAAGGCAGTAAAGCTGCAAAGACTAGAATTGGGTAAGGCGCATTACCTTCACTGGGCAGCTTTGCCAGAGTGCTAAACACAAAGGTGAACACCACCATCGTTAGGAAAGGGCGAATCAATGCCCATGCCATCCCAATCACAGTTTGCTTGTACCGGACCAAGATATCGCGCCATGCCAGAAAGTAGAATAGTTCTCTGTATTTCCACAAATCTTTCCAATACTGACTTTCAGTTCTACCTGCCTCGATAACGAGTTCTTTGCTACTGTTCATCGTTTCACTGGGAAATAGGGAATAGAGAGTGGGGAAGAAAGATTGTCATGCTTAGTAATGTATGACTTAGTTTAAATGTAACCCTTCAAAATATTTTGAGTTGCTTTAGTCACACCGTAGTTCTTCTTAAGTGATTCTGTCATACTTATTCGGCAAATTGGCGTTGATTCCGGATATTTTCATGAGAAAATCTACTGCTTTATTTCATAAATTTAATTCAAATGCTCTAGAGCATTTGCACAGTCTACGGGAAAGTGACATCAGCATCTACGAAATCCTCCGGTAGTGATGTGAAGAGTTGATGAATATTGAATTTCTTCCGGATGGGGTAGTTGCTAATCTGAATTTCACGGTATAAAAGATAATTATCAATAAAAAAATTAGTACTCGACCACGGGGCGATCGCGAACTAAAACACAATACGTCTCAATGGGTGAAGGAGTTATGGGGATTAATCCCAGAGACTTGATCACATTGAATAGAAGTAAATAACCGGATATGAGAAATGTGGATTAAGCAGCATTTGTTACTTGCTCAGAAGTAACAGGAACTTTAGGGAGCAAAGAAGGAGAAGCCTTGCCAACACGCCCAGCACTCACTGCTGATGTCATAAAATCCAAGACATTTCGACGCTGAGACTTGAGAGTAGTCACAACGGTCAACATCCTTTGTACAAAAGTACTGCCCGCCTAGGTTTGAGAACCAAAACTGGTACGTCGCCCTTCGGGTTCACCAGTCGCCTACGGAGGGAAGCCCTCCTACAGCACTGGTTCACCAGATCACCGCAGGACGAATTGCTCTTTCAGCAGCATTATTTGTCGGTTCAACGCCATCAACCGCCACAAATAACCATAAAGCAGGTTCAACTTTCAGTATTTGGCAGTAGGTGCGAACAGTTTTAGCCAGTGGTATCTTTTCTTTAGAACCAATCTCACAATCGGCAGCCTCTTGTAGAGAGGACTTGAGGGAGTTACGAATTTCTGGCACTAAAAGTTGAAACTCAAAACGTCTTATATCTTGCACCTAGGGTATAAACCAAATTTACCTGATTGGGGACAAGCCGCAGAAATTGCCTGACATACTATATTTCCCCATTTGGTAGTGTTACTTCTTTTACAAGATATTGAACGCCTTAGAGAAGTGGCGCTTAGTCAAGGAATTAACATTCAAATTTCCTGGTGCAACATATAAGAGAAGGAGACTCTCATCCTGATCGGGATGCTCAGTTTCAATATAATCTATTACGCTTCCAAAGAATTTTGGCTAACCTAGATCTAGATGGATGATAATCTAGCTACTTTGCTTTTTAGATGATAGGAAAATAATCTCTATGTTTGGTTTATACAAAAGAGAGTTAGTTGCATTGAAGCTAAATGATTTTACGGGAGCAGGTAAATGTCCTTGAAAGAAGGCTCTGACTTCATTATTATCTCTAGGCAGATGACTAACAAAGATACCATTTTCTGAATTCTCCGGAATAATTCTGTAACTCTGCTTGAAACCATCTACATAAGTCACCTGCATCATTACGGGTGGACTTCTGAAGAGTGTTTTGTAGATTTTGCCAAATACAGAATAATTGAACTTAACTTTTGCCCTAACTACAGAGTCATTACTCGCTAATATAGATTGAGAGGTATTCCAGTGAAGTAATAACGTTTTACTTGAGGTGCTTGGCAAGCACAAGTCTGATTTTTGTTCCAAAAGCAGATGTTTTAAGGTAAGAGAAGGAACAAAAGGATTGGAGTGCACATTTATAAAGTCAGGAATAATAGAAGATATTTGATAGTAGCAAGAAATATAAAAAAATGTTTTAGGTTCATCAAAAAATGGATGCCTACTATCGATTGCTTTGAATTGATAAAAGATATATTCTCTCGATTCAGTTGATAAACTTTTAAAGTTTATGTCGTCAAGAGAAGTCGTATAAGCTGAATAAGATTGAAATATTGGTCTCGGTTTCCAGTTAAAGTTATTAGCCGGTACAAGTGCAATCTCCCAAGGCACAATGTCTATTTTTTTATTTTTTACTACATTTGTTACATTTTCAGGTACTTTTAACAAAGACAAATTAGTAGCGCTGCTTGCACGTAAGTCAGATTTAAGAGTATCTGGTCTAAATATGTATGACAAGTGGCTAGATACTTTGTGTGGAGATAGAGAGTGATAAACACTAGTAATCTTACCTTCTAATGATACAAAAAACACTAAGAATAAAAATAAGGCATAGAGATAGAGTAAAAATGAGAGTTTTTGGATGCGAATTGAACTGATTGGTATACACAACGAGATGATAATTGGTGTACAACAAGCAAATATCATAATATGCGTATCCTGACGGACGAATCCGTGTTTAAAAGCTAAAGTTAAAACTAAGAATAAAGCTAGGGCAAAACCCACATTACCTTTTCTTGCTATGATAATCAAAAGAATATAGATCAATACCAATTCCAAGATTGCCAGCCCTAAAATCCAGTGAGATCCCACTGTGCTCATTGCACTAGAATAGCCAGACGAAATTTCTAGGGAGTTTCTCAAGTAATCAAGCAAAGAAGGAGACGAATGAATAACTGTGAATAAGAAGCAAAAGCAATAGACCATGTAGAAACTAAACCAGCCTATCCACTTAGTAAATGAATTATTAGTTGTTGTCTGATTATGATTTTTTCTAGTTTCAAATACAGGTATAGACCAATTTTTTTGCTGAATAAACCCAATAAAAACTCCGACAAGACCGGAGATAATCAGACAAATTAGCAGTTTATTAAAATTGCTTAGATAGTAATCTGGAGCTAATAGTATAAAAGATGTAGACATTGCCGCCAATAATGAGTCTATTATAGCAATGAAGCTTACATTATTATTTGAATTTGACTTAATGTAACTGTAGATATTACCTATCAAAAATAAAATAAGTGAGCCAAATGTATAAATTCCTAAAGTAAACTTTGTAAGTAAACAGAAACCTGAAAATGCTCCTAGTCCTAAATAGCAATATCTGATTAAATTTCTAGGTAAAGTATCAATTTCTGATAGAATAATTATAAATATAAATATTAGTTCATAGTCTGGTGTAAGTATAATGTAATTTTGTATTAAGTTGTTAGTTAATAAAGGTAAAAACACACTTAAGCTTAGTGCACTCTTTTGTATATTTGTTTTTAACTTTACTATTTTTAAAGATACGATTATCAAAAAAAGTATATAAACTATAAGACGAAAGAAGGCTACTGTAAATACATTTTGCTCCAATGCTGAACCACTAATCAAGTATCCCAATGGACCATAAGTGAATATAATGTCTTTTCCAAAAATAAGTTGGTCTGCTGCTACACGACTGATTGCATACGACCAAGAATTGTCCAATCCTATGTCAATAGCATTTGGTATAGGTATAAAGGCTATCAATAAATAAAATACTGAAATGATGCCGCATAAAAATGCTATGGATGACTTACACTGCTTTAAAATCAATTGTCTCATTTGATTCTTATTTACAATTTTCTCAATGACTTTTCTAAGCTCGACTTATCCAAAATTAAGAACTCGGTTTTCTTTATCCGGCAAAAACCCCGGCTATTTGGCAAATACTTTTTCCACATCATAGATGAGTACCGAAGTTCAAAAAGTAAAACTACCGTCCCACAAAGGTTTCAGCAATCGCGATCGCGCTGCGAAAAAAATGGATAAAGTCGAGCTAAGAAGATGTTTGAAAAGTATAAGAGGGTGTATTTAACTATCCTCGCTACCGAGAAACTGCCACGAGAGAATCTGGGTTTCGGGATTTGCGATCGCGGCCCTGAGTCTGACTTAAGGCTCAAGCAGACCCTTTTCAAACAATTTCTAACTTGAGTTGGTTACAGAGAACGTTTTAAAAGATGATTAAAGAAAAATTTCTTTGACCTGATCCTGAAATTGAATAATCCATTGGTAGATCTCAGTTAGAGTAATTTCGACCCCTTTTTGGGGTTGCCAGCCAGTAGCAGCCATAACCTTACGCGAGTCGGTAATAAAAATTGGCACATCTCCAACTCGAGTTTCTGGCACAGGAGTAATAGGAATCTGATGTCCAGTAATTTGTTGGCAAAGCTGCGTTGTTTCGTAGAGTGAAAGTGTGTTGTCGCTCCCACCACCAACATTAAAAGTTTCTCCAGCTAATGCTGATAAACTCTGAATTTGGAGGTCAAGCAGATCGAGTAAATCGCTCACGTGTAGAAAGTCTCGCACCTGTTTACCTGTGCCACCATAACCGATATATTTCAGGGAACGCTCAAAGTAGTGAAATGCCATCCACAAAGCAAATACACCTTGATCGACTTTACCCATTTGCCACGGTCCCGTCAGTACACCGCAACGATTAACTAAAGTTCTCAATCCATAAGCAGCAGCATATTCCGCCACTAAGAGTTCTGAAGCTAACTTAGTAGCGCCATAGAGAGAGCGCGCTCCATTTAAGGGAAATTCCTCGGAAATACCTTGACTTGATAAGCCAGGTGAAGACTGTTGCTCCAAGAGTTGAAAACGTGTTTCTGTTTCTTCAAATTTCAAAGCGTTAAGTGACTCTATTGGATACACCCGACTAGTAGACAGAAAAATAAAATCTGCCTGCGTAGCTCTTGCCAATTCTAGGCAGTTAATTGTACCTACCAAATTTGTTTGCAATACATACTTAGGAGAGGCATACCCTGCTAAAACTGAAGGCTCCGCCGAACACTCTAAGATTAAATCAGGTTTCAGCGCCACTGGATCGAGGTCTTCTGCGCTACGCACATCTCCATGAATAAACTGAATTCCTGCTTGTTTGAGTCTGGGTAGATTTAACTCCGAACCCCTTCGCTTCAGATTATCCAGAGCCGTAATCTGCCAGTCAGGATGGCGTTGAGCGAACCCCAATCCTAGAGCGCTACCGACAAAACCCGCTCCTCCTGTAATTAAAACTCTCTGGCTCATCCGGCAGACTCCTTAATTAACTTAGACATTTATTTAACTGATCTGAGTAATGGTTTGTACTTCTGGCGAGAATAGTCTCCGCGAGACAACATTTTCTCTAATAAGACATAGAGGACAATGAATAAGTAGCGACTCCCCATCTCTTTGAGCTTCAGCTTCGAGACTCCCGTAGTCCGATTGCGCCAGGTAATTGGGATCGTTGTGTAGGTATAACCGCGAGCGATCGCTTTGAGGGGAATCTCAACTGTGAGGTTGAAGTGATGCGATAACAGTGGGGAAACTCCCTCAATTACTTCCCTGCGGTAGCACTTGAAGGCATTCGTTGTGTCGTTGAATTTTAATCCAAATAAAATCTGGATAAATAAATTTGCTAAGCGGTTCACAACTAACTTGTGCATCGGGTAGTCTATCACTTTACCACCTTTTATAAACCGAGAACCAAACACACAATCGTAGCCTTCATGCAGTTTTTCATAGTAAGCTACCATATCCTCTGGTCCATCCGAGCAGTCAGCCATTACAATTGCCACAGCGTCGCCACGAAAGTTTTCTAAGCCGCAACGCACAGCAAATCCAAAACCATTGGGGTAATAGTTATTAATATAGCCAACTTTACTATTGTGAGCGCATAGTTGCTGCAGTACGGTTTCTGTACGATCACGGCTATTATCATTCACTACTAGAATGTCGTAAGCAATTTGTTTTTCGTCTAGTACTTGACTAATTGATGCAATTGTTTGTACGATGCAGTCCTCTTCGTTGTAAGCTGGAATTACCAGGGAGAGCGAGAGCCGTTGCTCAGTTCCAACCAAGTTATTCGGTTTGTTGAAATTTGACCTTGGCTCTAATCCCAGTGCCAACCCTTCTGGATAATACAGATCTGAATGGGTTTTAGTTTTGAACACCAATCTATCGCTAATCACGTAGTTGAATATAGCACTTATTGCTACACCGACTAGAGTGTTAATTCTCAGGTCAACCTTTAACCAATCCAATAGCGGAAACAATAGCAAGATCCGAATTGCTACAGCCACTCCGGCTGATACGTGATACATCGGTAGCTGTCGCCACAAAACTTCTTCAATTGTCCAGTTACCCCCAGGCCATACCCAAATTCGATAGATGAAAAAACTCAACAGCAATGACAGCTCGATTGACACAGCATTGGCTACATTTCGTAGCACTGGTGTATTAAACCCTAACTGGTCAATCATTACCGAAATGAGCAACAAGTTTACTGCTGCTGCTGCACCGCCGCCGATGATAAATTTAACTGTTCTTTGCCGAAAGAATTTTTTCATTACTACTGCACTAATCGAAAGTTAATAGGACAATTAAACTCGGACTTTCTAGAGCCATCTGGTAGTATTTTGGTTGTAAATTTCCTTCAGAATATCTGTGATGCCATAGGTCAAATCCCATTCTGGATAGTGCTGCTTAAACTTCTGGATGTCACTAATCCACCAAATGTGGTCGCCAATCCGATTGGCTTCGGCATAACTCCAGTCGAGTTTTTTGTCAGCTATTGCTTCACACTCAGTGATCGCTTCTAACATTGAGCAATTACTGAAACGACTACCACCAATGTTATATACTTCTGCAACTCGTGGTGTCTGGTAGAAATGATAGAAAGCATTCACCAAGTCATAGCTGTGAATGTTATCTCGGACTTGCTTACCTTTGTAGCCGTATACTTGATAATGCTTTCCGGTCATGGTGCATTTCATCAAATAAGATAGAAATCCATGTAACTCAGTACCGGAGTGACTTGGTCCAGTTAAACAACCACCACGGAAAACCGCCGTCTTCATGTCGAAGTACCGCCCGTACTCCTGGACTAATACATCAGCAGCAACTTTTGACGCTCCAAACAAAGAGTGTTTGCACTGATCGATACTCATAGTTTCGTCAATCCCTTGGTTGTAAGGGTGTGTTGACTCGATCTCCCAGCGTAACTCTTGTTCGATTAGTGGTAGATAATTGGGTGTATCGCCGTAAACTTTATTGGTAGAGCAGAAGATGAAAACTGCTTCCGGGCAAATAGTCCTTGTGTTTTCTAGTAGGACTAGGGTGCCGTTGGCATTGACAGTAAAGTCCGTGTATGGTTCGCGAGCTGCCCAATCATGAGACGGTTGAGCCGCTGTATGTACGATTAGGCTGATGTCCTTGCCGTATTGCTGAAATACTTGAGCGATCTCCTCATGATCGCGAATGTCAATATTATAATGTATGTACTGTTGTTCGTATTTCTCCAGTAAGCGATTGCGACTCCATTCGGTTGAGGCATTTTCCCCAAAAAATACCTGCCGCATATTGTTGTCGATGCCTACTACTGTATAGCCGAGATCGCAGAAGAATCTTACCGATTCTGACCCGATTAATCCGGCTGAGCCTGTCACTATTACGATTGTCATGATTTGGCACTCCTTCTTGATAAGCTTCTGCCGGAATTCCCAGCTTTTTAACTAAACCAAAACTACATATAGGACTAATATTTTATTTTTGAATAAACATCGTACATATGTAGAGTGTTGAAATCAAAGGTAGTGTGTTGAATAAACCACTCAAACATCCACTTCAAATGCGAAAATGTTGGAATTAAGGCACAAAAACGTTGAACCCATGTTTCGGCTTGCAACCATACATCTTTGATCGGGTTTTGTTCGCGTAGTGACAGCAGCAAAATTCTACTTCTGAAAAGCTAAAAGTTTGTTGAATTGCTGTTCAAGACGGAAACTTGCCTCTATATTTTTAGACACCTTGCGGATAAATAAGGCATTGGAATGAGAACGTACAAGGTACACGGAACTCCCTGATAAGCCGCTCAGGCGATGGAGCAATGTCTCTTCTGGGAAAATAGAGACTTCTGAGAAGTGCATATCCTACTTACATGTTAGGGATAAATGAATAAACACTTAAACTCTGCATATTTGCTTTACAAGCAGCTTCAATACCTACTTCGGAATCTTCAATTACTAGACATTTTGTGACTTGAAGAAGATTCTGGACACGTTGTCCAACTTTACCTTCCAAAAATAGATGTCCGATTTTACCTTCCAAAAATTCCAAAAAATAACAATAAGGAAAATTCAGGGTTTCAGGCGACGTTCTTGGAAGAGCGATCGCCACTTAGCAATCACTCCTAAGGGAAAATTTAGAACAGGAAGTCTTGAAAGGTTGACCACAAGCTAATTTCGGTAAAACTGACTTTTTATGTCCATTTTCTTCGTCCATTTCTGTATTGTGTCCATTTTCTTTTTCCAAAATTCCGAGTGCTATATTCATTCCTTAACGAAGTTATAAGTATTTCAGCAAGTGAAGTGTCCAACTTCTTCTTCCAAAACCTGTCCAAAATCTTTTTCAAGTCACACATTTAGATGGTAAAATTTTCATTTTGTTAGCAACGAGTAAAAAAGCTTCTGGATTTGGTTTGCCCATCTGAACATCTTCACCAGTGACAATTTCTTCAAAAAATTTAGATAAACTTAAACGACTGCCCATGCCGTCCCAATGACAATCTGCTTGTAGCGCACCAAGATATCGCACCATACCAAAAAGTAGAATAGTTCTCTGTATTTCCACAGATATTTCCAATATTGACTTTCAATTCTACCCGCCTCAATAACGAGTTCTTTGCTACTGTTCATCGTTTCACTGGAAAATAGGGAATAGAAAGTGGGAAAGAAAGATTGCCATGCTTGGTAATGTAGGAATTTGTTTAAATGTAACTGTTTAATAAATACTGAGTCGTTTTAATCATTTCGTAGTTCACCTTAGGTGATTCTGTCATACTTCTTCGGCAAATTGGCATTGATTCCGGATATTTTCATGAGAAAATATACTGCTTTATTTCATGAATTTCATCCAAATGCTCTAAAACATTTGTTCAGTCACCGCTAGAGTGACATCAGCATCTACCAAATTCTTCGGTAGTGATGTAAAGAGTTTATAAAGTGTTAATTTCTTCCGGATAAGGTAGTTATTAGTTTGTTTAATTAAAGTTACAGATATGCAATGCCATTGGTTTTGGTATTGAGCCAACACCACGAGCTATAAGCTAATACGGTTCAGTTAAGGCTGAAAATCATATGAAAAGGAGTCATCCGTCAAAATACCCCATGTACAGGTAAGAGGTTTCATCAACTGACATTTAACATGAGCGCCATGATTAAAAACGTTCTGCTTTAAACCATGATTCATCCACCAGTCACTTAACCTTCATCTGAATTCACAGCGAGTGAATCCTGAATTCTTTTTTGGTAAAATAGGTATTATTGTCATGAATAGAAATTGAGTGTAGTGCATCTTAAAGATTTCTTCTTAGTGTGACCTGAGATACAAAATGGCGATGTGGTCAAAGCAATTGAAATGGCGATATCGGCAACTTCAATCGAGGAGGCGATAAACCTACGGCATAGCTTCGCTTACCGCTCATACCAAAACAAAGAGGATCTATAAGCGATCACGTATTATAAAAATACACTATTAGAAAATCGAAGAGCGAAATATTATGATACCAATGGTCATTAAACCCTCATCCTGGCTGACGACAGGCATTCGAGTTGAAAAAATCAATAATCTCAATCTTTTCAAATTTACAGAAGAACTAGGTGATCGCATGAAAAAACTTCTGGAAAAGAAAAAAGCTGATTTACTTACACCAGAAGAATCTGCCGAACTTGAAGCAATTGGAGAATTAGACATGATTTTCAGCTATATCAATGCCATAACTGCCTCTCAACCATGACCATTCCCAACGGTATTCAAGAATTGGTGCGGCAGCGTGCTAATTTTCAGTGCGAATATTGCCATTATCCTGAGTTTCTCAGTACATCTCCCTTAACAATAGATCACATAATGCCACAGTCTTTGGGAGGTACTGATGCTCCTGATAATTTAGCCCTAGCCTGTCGTCGCTGTAATGAACGTCATTATAATTTTATAGTTGGAATCGACCCAGAAACTAAACAGCAAGTTCCTCTTTTTAATCCTCGTCAGCAACAGTGGGCTGAACATTTCATTTGGACACTAAACGGGATCGAAATTATCGGCATCACACCTATAGGTCGAGCTACTTGTAATCGACTTGATTTAAACGATCAACGTCGTTCCGATCATTTTATTCAAAAATCTCGGCAATTTTGGGTGCAGGGTGGTTGGCATCCCTCAAAACAAGACCCACGTCAGGAAAGTTAGCCTGAATCATCTGCTAATATGTATTAATGTCTCAGCGATCGCCTATGAGTGAATTCTAAAACGGGCGATGCATAACACAGGGATGAAAATTGAACCGCCTTAGCGCAGGCATGCCCGAAGGGCTTTAGACGCCAAGAGCGCCAAAAAGACTAAGGATTAAGTTTTTGTGTTTACAGAGAAAATAATATCATCCCGCAAATATGCAACACCCTACTAAAACGATATAGTAATGCGTTTGGATTAACTCTGGCTGTAAACGGTCAAAAATGGGTTTGTAGCGCTGGTAAAATGCCTCTCGTTCAGATACTCTCTGTTTTAGGGTAAAGAGTACCTAGTGGTAATTCTGCCCCTGTATATGCATCACTACATGATGTTGACGCGGAATCTATTTTATACAGGGTTGACTTGTGCCAAGAGGTTGGCGATCACTCGCTTGGTTCAGAAATTTATAAAGGTTATAGAGCTTGTTCACAGGTCGCAGCGATTCTCACTTTGAGAAGCTATGCCAATGCGTAGCCCGTATGCTCTCGTACATTAGGCGGATAAAAGGGTTTGGCTTGATGAATGCGATGGCGCGGAGCGCCCATAGCGCACATCCGTATCGCTGACTTGTGAGAAATGCGGGTTCAATAGTACTCGCATAAGAGAAATTTCATGTTAATCTTAATATCCACCTCCTTAAAAAGGGGGTTTTCGACCCCATTGCTACTGGGGCGGGGCGTTGCCAAGTTTCAAGGCATTCCCCACACCCAAAACCCCATACCCAGGAGCGAAGCGACGATAAATCTATGACTGAAGAGAAAAAGAGGGCTGATAACGATAGCCCATGGAAAGAAGTTTTAGAAACTTATTTTCCCCAAGCTATGCAATTCTTTTTCCCGGAAATAGCTGCATTAATTGATTGGAATCATCCTCATCTATTTTTGGATAAAGAGTTTCAGGCAATATCTTACAATGCGGCTACTGGAAGGCTATATGCAGACAAATTAGTTAGTGTAAGGCTGATTAAAGGAAATGTTTTGTGGTTGTTAATTCATATCGAAATCCAAGCAGAATCAGAAGATATATTTGCCAAAAGAATGTTTTTGTACAATATCAGGATTTTTGAATATTATGATAAACCATGCACAAGTATAGCGGTTTTGTGTGATTCAAATCACGATTGGCGACCAAATAATTATACTTTAGAATCTCCTGGCACTAAACATAATTTTGAATTTAGTACAGTCAAACTTCTAGACTATAAAAATAAATGGGCAGAGTTAGAGCAGAGCGAAAACCCGTTTGCAACTGTTGTGATGGCGCACTTAAAAACTCAAGAAACTATTAAGAAAGCTCAAGAGCGGAAAAACTGGAAATTTAGCTTAATTCGCCGACTTTATCAAGTAAACTGCCCAGAAAGAGACATTCGC
Organism: Rhizonema sp. PD37; assembly: GCA_029379215.1. Lineage (GTDB taxonomy): Bacteria > Cyanobacteriota > Cyanobacteriia > Cyanobacteriales > Nostocaceae > Rhizonema. Next base: position 6,602 of record JAQYWO010000113.1, on the reverse strand, counting down.
AATTTGTATCGATTTATAGATTGGGTTATGCTTTTACCATCAGAGTTAGAAAGAGAATTTTGGCAAGAGTTAAAACAATTTGAGCAGGAGCGGAAAATGAGTTACATTACTACAGGTGAACGCATTGGTTACGAACGGGGTCGAGAGGAAGGTAAGAGACTTATCCTACGGCAACAACAAAAACGAGTGGGAGAGTTAAGCCAAGAAACTCGCGTGACGGTGCAATCTTTGAGTGCTAATCAGTTAGGGGAACTTGGTGAAGCGCTGCTAGATTTCACGGGAATTGATGATTTAGTTCACTGGCTAGAAGCTAATCGAGCAGAGTAGTTGGTTGGTTCGCGTATGGGGCGAATATGGTATTGAATCGAGATCTGACCAAAAACTTTTGAATCTCTAGTAGGGGCGCAAGGTAGGGTGTTGATTTCGCGAGAAATGTGCCCAAAATTTTTCATGCAGTTTTTGTGTCGTCAATTGGGAAGAAAGACCCCGTTAAATCTAGGCTTTTATTCTCGCATTTTGGAGTACGGATTCCGTATGAAAAATTATCGCCTAAAAACCCTCAGAGTTAATACCCTAGCGTCCAGGTCTTGCCTGTTAATCAGAAGCCATCCATCGGTAAACCCGGTATCGAACAGGACGGGAACAGCAAACGATGCACCAAGCGCGGGGACAAGCTGAACCTCGAAGAATAGTTCGCCATCCTCGCCAAATGTTCCTGCTTTTCATATCCTGCCTGCCACAGGTTCCGGTATTGTTGTTGGAGTCTTTGGGACGGCAAACTTACTTGACTCCCGTAGAATTGCGGTTGCTGCAATGCTTGGAAGAGTATTATAGGGTTGATGAGGAAAGTTAGATATTTTCAAGACTTAAATTGATTTAGTTGACTCGTGCCAAGAGGTTGGCGATCGCTCGCTTGGTTCAGAAATTTATAAAGGTTACAAAGCTTATTCACAGGTCACAGCGATTCTCACTTTGAGAAGCTATGCCAATGCGTAGCCCGTATGCTCTCGTACATTAGGCGGATAAAATGCCAACACAATACGATCTTTAGGCACTCCAGCCGCAACCATTTCACCTGTAATCCCGTCTTCGATGCCATCGTAATGAATCCAGATTTTGTCGTGGCGAATTTCTGCATGAACCATACAGCTATGCACTCGACGGTCATTCTCCCAACCTTCGTGCATCAGCATAAAATGATTGCGATCATGGCTAACCACGACATAGGTGTTCACATCTCCATAGCGGTAAGGAAGAGCCGCATAGTATTGAAGAATTTTCTCTAACGTCTCACGCCATTGATCTAGGGGTTGATTTGCTAAAGCCATTGAATAATCTCCTGTGTATTTGAGTCAAAAACAATTAGCCGAAAACCTGGTTCTTCTAATAACAGTTGCCCAACTTCCTCCTGAAACAACGTCTCAAATATATTGCGTCTAACAGCTAGATATAGAACACGCTCCGGCTCTTTTTTTTGCAGCGCTCTAGCATACATAAAAAATTGCCCCCAGGCAGTTTCGAGATCCTTAATAGGTGAAGGGCTAACAAAGCTTTTAATCTCGATTGCAATTTTGTCAGACCCGCGTTCGGCTGCAATTAGTTTCTGTGCACCCAAATCAACAAAGACCGAACGTCTCCCAATTGTCAGAACCAGTGGGTCATCTGTAATCTTCCAGCCATCTTTAATTAGAGCGGTGCAAACAACATCGTGATAGAGGTCGGGAGCAGGCATGAAGAATTCTGTTATTGACTTCAACTGTATTTATTGTAATTCGCCTTTGATAGAGCGATATTGTTTCATCAATACCTTGGTTGTAAGGGTGTACTAACTTGATTTCCCAACGCATTTCTTGCTCAACCAGGAGTTAAAAATTTGGCTCCCTTAAAAAGGGGATTAAGAGAAGTTATTTAGCGCAGCTTCATAAAGAAACGGTATGAGTATATACAAATTATCTTACAGTGATTTTCACCTAGATGAACCACACCATTGGTAAGGGCGTTAGCGTAGCGTTAGCGAGTCTTCGAGCGTCACGGCCGTTCGCCCCTACGACTGTGGTCGAGTTACCTGAAAATTGCTGTAACTGAACCGTATTGGCACATTACTTTGCTACTTCCTTGGGGGCACATTCACTTGAGAAGGGAGGAGACCTTCATGTAGGTTGTGCTGCTTTGGTGCAAGAGTAATATCAATCTGCCGACCCAAGGCATCAGCAATCTTTTGGAGCATTGAGAGTGAGTGACCCTCCTAGTCAGCGTCTTCAAGACGAGCAATATTTGGTTGCTTTGTACCAACAAGTTCTGCAAGTTCTTCTTGAGTGAGTCTTGTTTCGATTCGTGCATTATAGATCAGTTGAGCAACTTTTACATTAATGGATGCTTCAGCTATAGCAGTTGCCAGGTTTCTTAGGACATCAAATAATGGGAAAACACGGAAACCACGGGACTTTCAAGCCTGCTCCCTGCTCCCTGCTATATCATGGCGCGAAGCTCAGGATCGTCGCCAGTGATTCTATTGATAATGCTGCGTGCGTTACTTGTTTTCGACATATCATTCCTCTTGTTGGTAGGTGTACCCTGAGGGGTCATCTAAAAATCGCTCTTTGCGCTTTATGGCTCTATCAATGTCAACATTTGGCACATGTCGATAGGGTTTGGATAACGCTTACTCTTCCCCGACGATACTTTTGAGAGCGATCGCGCGTCTGGTTAATTCCGAGCAAGAAATTGCTGGATATCGCGATGTTCTAAATACTATTCATAATTGTGAGCCGAAAAGCAAAGCGCGAGGTGTTTACAGATGTTTTCACCCAAATGAACCACACCTTTGGTAAGGGCGAACAGCCGTGACGCTCGTTCGCGTTCGCGAAGCGTCTCGAAGAGAAGCGTCTCCCAAGGGGAGAAGACTCGCTCTAAGCGAAGCTATGCCGTAGGCTTTACGCTACGCTAACGCCCCTACGAATGTGGTCTATTTACCTGAAAATTGCTGTAATGTGGTGGCACGATTGCCAAATCAATTTCAATATGCAGATGTTGAGCGTACTTGCCCTGACATTAATCGCCTTACAATTCACCGGGCTTTAGCTAAACTGCGTGACTCTGGCAAAATTCGTTGTATCAAATCAGGTCGAGATGCGATTTGAAAAAAACATGATCATATACAGATTAATTAGATCATCAAGCCTATTTATGATCATCTTCTAACAAGTCATGAGAGATAGCTACGAAATCAATCTTCACACGTCTGTGAAGGGCTGCGGCGATTGTCCAAAGCATAGAGAGCGACTGTCCTTCGTAGTCAGCATCTTCAAGTCGGTCGATAACTGATGCCGCTACGCCGACTAGTTCGGCAAGTTCAAGTTGAGAAAGACCTTCTTGCTCTCGAAGGAAAGTGATTTTTCGCGCAACTTCATCATTAACCCGTGCTTCTTCAAGAGCAGCTATGCGCTCAGGTTTCCCCTGATAATAACGCTGATGCATGATTGTGAAGGCATCACTTGTTGTTCTGTTTTGTGTCATTGCTCTTGTTCCTTGTAAGTATGTGCCTCTGGGTTCTTTTCAAACTTCTTTTTTCTCTCAATTGCTCTGTCTATGTCCTTCGGTGGTACTTCCCGTTCCTTTCGCCATTCTCGCCAAATGTTCCCGCGATCATATCCTGCCACAGGTTCCGGTATCGTTAAGTCGGAAGATCATCGGGATTTTGTCTCCCTTGCGGGTTTGGCTGATTTTTACAGTCAAGCCACGCAGGGTTGGAGCAAGGAAATAATTCTCAGTGTCACGGTCTATGGCAATAAACCAGTTCGGATATGTCTCTCTCAAGATGGGGCGGAGACGCTCGAACAGTGGACGACACCGCTCTTCCAGGGCCTGTTGAGCTTCCTGCTCACGTTGGATGACCTCCGGATCTGTCGGGGTTTGTGGCACAATACGCCTGCGACGTGGCTGTGATAACGAGGTCATGGCACTTACATTGATCAAGGTAATTTTATTATGCCGTTTTTCCGACATCCTGCCCTACCATCGATTACGACTGTAAAAACGCAAAAAGTTCAGCGTGTAATGGAGCGAAGCAGATAGCAATAGCAAACTTTTCACACAAGCTTAGTACAAGATTTCACAAGTTCGTGGCGTTATTGAGTCTCTTCCAGCTTTACAAGTTCGTGGTTCAATTCGTCACGGATTTATGAAATGCTGTACTTAGCGATCGCCAAGCTCTTGAATCGACCAAACTAACATCAAGAGGAAAACTATGACGCCAACTTCGATTTTCCCTTCACTCATTTCTGTTGGAATATCAAGATGCAATACTCCATGACCAATATGAGTTAAAGGTGATATTATAGTTAGAACACGTGTGATTAAAAGTTATGTGGGAGGTAGAGTACACGAATGAATTTGAAGCGTGGTGGGTGGAGTTAAACGAAAGCACTCAGGTTGCCATCGATGCGGCAGTACGACTGCTTGAGGCGCGAGGACCAGAGCAACATTTTCCCTATAGTTCAAAAATTAACGGCTCATACCATTCCCAGATGAGAGAGTTGAGAGTGCAGCACAAAGGAGAACCGTACCGAATACTCTATGCTTTTGATCCAAGGAGAGTCGCCATTCTTCTTCTTGGCGGAAATAAGGGAGGAGACAACCAATGGTATGAGGACAATGTTGCAAAGGCAGATAGGTTGTACGACGAACACTTAGAAGAATTAAAAACAGAAGGGTTTCTATGAAAACGAAGCCATTTAGTGAACTTCGCAAAAAAATGACTCCAGAACAACGAGCAGAAAGTGAGATGCAAGCAAACCTTGCACTGCTCCACTTGACGCTTGGGGAACTTCGTGAGTCCCTTGGACGTACTCAAAACGATGTTGCTAAGGATATGGGGGTGGTACAATCAGCACTCTCAAAAATTGAGCATCAGGACGATATTCAGATATCTACGCTCTCGCGATACATTAAATCTCTTGGGGGAAGTCTGACAATCACTGCTCGCTTCCTTGATCGAGAAGTTGTTATATCCCAGTTTGATTGAGTTAACCTCAGGCAGCCTTTGTAAAGTTTAAGACTTATGATTTACCAACGCCCTATGACATTTTTGGGGCTGCTGCAATCCTTATGGAAGCAATAAAGCCTGTAGAAACTCTCTTATTTTAGGAAAAATCAACTTTTTTCTCAAGTTTGATATATGTTTCTATCGTTCCACGTTGGAGTTTTAGGTTAAACGCGTGTGATAATGTGCAGATGTGTGTGGGTGGGATGATGACCTGGTCTTATTTCCAACTACTTAACTACACATTTAAACATTTTTTGCCCCAAGCGATCGCACAAATCCCACTTAACATTAGCCCTAACCCCAACCATTGAGAAATTAACACTTTGTCTTTGAGAATCACAGCCCCTACTATCGTTGTTGTAAGATCTCCTGGTGTTACCCTACTTTTTTGGTTACAAACGGTCATATCGCTCTTACTCATTATTCAGCTCGAATAACTGGACAAAACCCTTCCTTTGCAACCTCTGTTTAAGTTTTTTATCTCCTGTCCAAAGCAAGCCACCTAATTCTATAGTCAAAGCGACGTGAGGAGTATCGGTTTCGTCAATATCCCGACACAACTCGTAGGCTGTTGCTAAATTTTATATTGTAATCAAGTCTTCTTTGTAGAGATTAATGCGTTTGAGCAATATCTTGTAAATCGTAACAATTTCTTATTCTTTTAACTGACTGGTTTTCAGTATCTTCTCCTTACGTTTAAAGAATTTTACCAGTACCTGCTCACAGATAAAAAAGTGATAATTTGAGTCGAGTAGTAACTCGCTAAAACGAGATTTATCTCTAAGTAATGCTGAGAACAGAATGTTAGTATCAACTATAATCGATACTTTTTGTCCAATCACAATTCACCCTTGAAAGTTTAGATTTAACTTGAGACCAAACAGTAGAGTCAATTTCATTCGCCAATTCAGCAGCTGCCTCTTCTGTTAGTTGACTTCGTTGACTGATTGACTTGAGTTCAATATGATTGAGTAGTTGTGCCGGTTGCTGATAATCAATTACTTTTTTATCAATCTTGATGATGATATTTTCTTCGTCAACACTAAGGTTGTAATAAGGATTGTTAGACATAATTTCTAATAGTCCATGAAACTGCACATGGCTAGAATTGGGAAAAATATCTGCTAAACGATTTACTAGTTTACGACTCAAGTTTTGGTCAAAAAGTAACTTCAAATAACACCTACCGAAGCAACTAAGCGATGTTCGCGGTCAGCCGCAAATTCTAAACAAGCCCTGATGTCTTCTTCTGTTAATTCAGGAAAGTCTTCTAAAATCTCCGAGTGAGACATACCAGCCGCTAGCCAACCCAAAACATCGTATACAGTAATTCGCATCCGTCGAATGCATGGCTTGCCACCTCTCTTACCTGACTCGATTGTAATAATATTACGATAATTCATGATGAAGAAAACTAGCCTAAACTTTTATTATAGCGCTTCACTTTTAAGTCATATACATAATCCCATTACCTATCTCAGCATGCTCCCCTCTCCCAAACTTGCTATCCATTACCCGCATCTTTCTTAACAATCGCAAAAATCATATGGAGAAAGGG
>JAQYWO010000527.1 GCA_029379215.1 Rhizonema sp. PD37 | reverse complement strand
CTCTAATTCCATTTGATTTACGTTCTCTCATATTGCTTTTAGTCTAAACTCCAGTAGATACAGTCAACTTGCTAATTACCTATTCAGCGGAGAATGGAAAAAAGCTGATCAGGAAACAGGCTCCGTAATGCTCCAGATAAGTAATCAAGAAAACCAAGGCTACTTAGACTCTAAAGATCTCGAAAATTTCCCCTGTCATGACCTTCGTCAGATTAACTTTCTATGGGTACATGCAAGCCTTGGACGTTTTGGTTTTAGCGTTCAGAAGAACATTTACCAAAGCTTGGGAGGTACGAGCAAGTATAATGATAAAGTATGGGAAGACTTTGGCGACGCGATTGGATGGAGAGTGAATAAAAGCTGGATGGATTCGACGATAAACTCAGTAACTTATGATACCATAGCCCCAAGGGGACACTTACCATATACCCCCTTTATAAATACTATTTTAATTACTTCCTACAACCTATACCAACCCACCTATTATATTCTCTTCTCTCGCGTCCAGACTTGTAAACTGTAGCATGTAGGCGTTTCCGAATTTTATAAAAATTTATTACAGCACCCCAACCACGAAGTCATCAGCATTCTATGAATCGGATACCTGGTACTGGCGGTTGATAACCATTAGCTTGAATAGATTTTCTGACTCTAGCATGGACTTAATCAAGGTGTTCTAAGTTATCTTTGTTATAAATGTCTCCACCAATTTGGTCTGAGTTGACAGTTTCAGCATTAATAATGCTACCATTTACCTGTGAATTTTTTAAGTTATAATTTTTCCATACTGATTTATCCTCCATAACTAATTTTTGAGTAATAATAATTTGTTGTTTATACAGATACTGCTTTTCATTGGCTATTTCTTGAGCATGGTTATCGTATCCGTTCAGGGGGGGTAAGTGACGCAACTGGTGAGGGTTGGGTCAAATACAGTGTTTCCTGTTGAGTAACCTTTACCCGTAAATAAGCGTATATGGGGAATAGGGATTAAGCAGCGTTTATTACTTGCTCGTCCGAAGCGGTTTCCTGTGGTAGTAAAGAAGGAGCAGGTTTATTTTCACGTGCAGCGTCCACAGCTTTGGTCATAAACTCTAATACATTGCGACGTTGAGACTTTAGGGAAGTCACAACAGTTAACATCCGGGCAACAAAAGTACTACCCGCTTGGGTTTGAGAGCCAAAACTTGTACGTCGCCATATGACTGCTGGGCGTATGGCTCTTTCGGCGGCATTATTTGTTGGTTCCACACCCTCAACAGATACAAACATCCACAAGGCTGGCTCAACTTTTAAAATTTGGCGACAGGTACGAACTGTAGAAGCCAGTGGCGTTTTTTCCCTCGAACCAATCTGATAATCGGCAGCCTCTTGTAAACAGGACTTTAGGTCTTTCCGAATTTCTTGAACTAAAAGCTTGAATTCACAACGCTTCAAAGTTCCATCTCTGACTCGATGCCACAGTTCAAATAACTTTTCCTGTTGTTTTACCAAAGCGTTTCCGATTTGTTTTGAGACTCCTGGACGCTCTGATATTTTAATGAATTCTCGTTTTAAGTGTGCCCAACACAATTGTCGTTGCCCCAAGCCGACCCAATTGTATGCTGCGTATCGGTCTGAGTTTAAAATACCGCCAAAGTTTTCCCCCAGTAGATCCCTGGCTGCATCCGAACAACGTGAAAGCGCAATCTGAAAAAATGTGACCATGGGTGTAACTGCTACCCACAGCCAAGCTTGACTCTTTTTTGAATTGCATCCATCAACGTTTCCCTGTACAAAGCTTGTTTCATCCGCCCCAACTACACGCGAGTTCTGGACGTATATTTTCGCTTCCTCAACTGCATTTTTGACTGCATTACTAGCTTCAAGTCTCAAATTGTTGACTGTACCCAAAGACATGGAAATTCCAAATATATCTTGCATGGCACTCTGTACCATCCGAGTACTGTGGCGGTACAATCCGCTCAACAGGGTTACAAGAGCCACGACTCTCACACCATAACCACTTGGATACACGTCTACGGGTAATGTTGCACGGGTTAAAGTCCCGCATTCGGAGCACATTAGTTGGTGCAGGCGATGTTCTACAATTATTGGACTGATGGGAGGAATTTCTACGATCTGGTGACGGTAAGGATTGGTATCTTCTCCCAATAATATTTCTCCACAACAGCTACAGGTTTGTGGGTGGTGGTCTAAAACGCTTTCACACTCGGATAACTCATACAGCTTGCGACTATGACCCTTATGCCCTGGTTGCCCTCCTCGCTTTTTACCACTTTTCTTTTTTTCAAGGTGTTTTTCGGCATGAAGTGGATCTGAGGACGGCGGAGATGACGAGTTTTTTGATGTGCGATTGATTTTTTCTAACAGTTCTTGGTGTTTGGCCTCTTGTTCAGCCAGCAATTCATCTGATTTTTTGATGTGCTGCCCCATTTTCTCCACCAATTCCTTGACATTGGCTGGTGTCTTTTCCCAATCAGAGTCGGAAATTTCAATTCCGTAGGTGAGGCTATTTTCATCCATGCCTCTCAATTTACCATCTGTGTGTACCTATTTTTCACGGTAGCCAAGTAAATCCTGTGAACGGTTACTGGTTATCTAGATAATTAATAATATCGTCAAAACGATGTGAAATAGTTTCAAAAGCAGATGCCCCTGATAAATCTTCGGCTGTGAAATTTGCAGTACCAGCTATAATTTTTTCCAGCATTGCAAAAAGCTCTCTAAAATATTTTGGTAAATCTGTTATAAATGCCTGTTTTATTGGTATTATTAGTCTATGTGAATTAATTTTTTCACCAAATAAAATAAGACAAGGTATTTGAC
>JAQYWO010000112.1 GCA_029379215.1 Rhizonema sp. PD37 | reverse complement strand
ATATTAGAAAGTGAGATAATATTTTTGTTGTATTCATTAGTTTTGTATCCACCGAAACTTAATCTGTATAAGGAGTAGAGAACAATGTTGGACAGACTCATAAAATACTTTGTCTACGCAACAAAAGGGTATATCACAAAAATACAAATCATTAAGTTTTTGTATTTGGCAGACCTTTATGCTGTTAAATGGACCGGAAAACAACTTACTGAACTAAATTGGTATTATTATCATTTTGGTCCTTGGCACGAGGATATAGATACTGCTTTAAATAAAATGAATGGCAAAGAAATTAGTATAGAAACTGAAGGTAGTATCACGCTGATTAAACTTGGTGTAAAAGCAGAAACTATTGACGGTTTGCAACTACCTATTAGCTTAAAGTTAGTGCTTGATAATATTAGAAGAGAATGGTCAGGCTCAGGGCAAGATAAAATGAAGCAGCTGTTAAATTATGTATATACTACTGCGCCAATACTTGCAGTAAAAGATAAATATAAACCAGAAGAAAAAGTTAGACTTAATCTACAAGACGAAAGAGAAAAATTAATAAGTGATTTAGATTAGGATTATTAAGTGGCTGGACAGAAACCTAGACAGGGTTGGATATATTTCATAAATCCCTACCGCGTATCTCTTCGCTGTAAACTTGGTCATATTCACATTTATAATTTGGATGAACCAGGTAATGTTGTTTGTAAAACCACTTCTTGCACGCAAATAATTAATTCTAGTAGGGTGTTTCGGGGGGAACATCCTTATATTATTTGGACATTCGATAAATTTCAAGATGATTTCAACTACATGGAGACTTTCACTGTAATTCCTTTAACTTCAAGTACGCGAGAAAGGGATAAAGGTTTACCGACGGCTTACCCAATTAATACAACCATTAGGAATGGACTTGATAAACAGTCTTTTGCTTTGGTTCATCAGATTTGTACTGTTGATGTTAACTGTTTTAAAGATATGAAGGGGGATTGGTTAAATAGAGTCGGACAAATAGATAAATATGATAAGGAAGCTGTAGAAGAACGTTTAAAATATTTTTTAAATATCCAAGAAAATCCAAGCGATGACTGGTTTGTGAAAAACGCGTCTCGAGAACTTTTACTGAAGGTATTTGATAATTTCCCTGAAGAAAGTCAACAATCTATTATAGAAGAACTTATTGATGATTTCTAAATATTGAAACAGGGGACAATATTCTTAAGTTTGTTACTACCTATCCACTGAAAGGTTGATATGAAATGATTGCGGAACTTGATCGAGTTATTCTCACAACTGATATCTTCGAGTATGCTTTAGAAAAGGGTGACATAGGTACAGTTGTTTTGGTACATCAGGGTGGCAAAGGATATGAGGTAGAATTTGTCACATTGGATGGAGAAACGGTAGCAATTGTGTCACTTTTTACTACACAAGTTCGCCCTATTGGTAGCAGAGAAATTGCTCATGCTCGAATAATAAATTGGGCGTTGCAGAATAGAAATATGAATTAGGGCGAGCCCGAAGGGGCAAGCCGCCCTTGGCGGCATCGCTATGAAATGTCCAAGGTGTGAATCAACCCATATTCGCTTATATTGGGCGGCAACGTGGTAAACAAAACTACATATGTGTTAACTGTCAACGTCAGTGAGAGCGAATATTATGACCAAAAAGGATACACGGAGAATGTTAAAAGCGAGTGCCTAGAAATGTACGTCAATGGTTCTGGTTTTCGGGCGATAGAAAGAGTAAAATAGGTACATCACACTACTGTGATAAGTTGGGTTAAACAAGCGGGTAATGCTTTACCGGATACTCCTTATAGGAATGAAATACCGGAAGTAACAGAAGTAGATGAACTAGAAACTTTTGTCGGCTCAAAAAAAACAAAATTTGGCTGTGGACAGCAGTAAATCATAGCGTTCCGGGAATTATAGCATGGGTTTTAGGCGATCTTATGCTCCAAAACTTTTAAACAATTGTGGTTGATAATAAGATGTTGGCAATCTTATTCGCAAGTACAGACGGTTATCCTGTTTATCCTTGTTTTATTAGTAATGAAGACCACATCGTTAGTAAAACGTATATGACAAGGGTTGAAGGAGAAAACAGCCGTTTAAGACATTATCTCGCTCGACTACATCGTAAAACTTTTTGTTACTCCAAATCAGAAGAAATGCTTAAGTGTTCAATTCGGTTAGTAATACATTATCTCAAATATGGAGCAGTGGCGCTGCGGGCGCATAGCGCCCGCAAGCTTGCGGCTTGCCCCTTCGGGCTCGCGTAATTCATATTTTGGTTCAGCAACGCCAAGAAAACTGCTTTGGTGATTGCGGGTTCCCAAAGTCAGGTTTTGAGTTTGTGGGAAGTGGACGATGCTGGCACTAAGGATTTGATGGAGATATATTACCAAGGATTGAAAGCAGGTAAGGGCAGACATCAGGCATTGCAAGATGCACAACTGAAGTTGCTATCCAACTCAACTTATCAGCATCCTTACTATTGGGCAAGTTTTGTTGCTTGTGGTGATTGGACTCCACTCCACAAATAGCTCCGTTGCACAAAAGGAAAGTTTAATTATAACTGTAGTACAATTGTACCTTTATTGGAAAAACCACATTTGGCGGGACGACTCTGGGAACAAACGTGTTCTTTTGGTTTGTCTTTAGGGGATCGTGCCTGTTTGAGTTTGGGGTTGCGGTTGGGAGTTGCTGTTTTGACAAGTGATCGCACATGGCTAAACCTGAATCTGGGATTGGATATCCGTGCAGTACGCTAACAATCTTTTTTGTTGTGAAGTTATGGCTTGGAACATACATTCAGTTTGTGTGTTTGGTAAGTTTATGAATGACACTTCGATGGCTACACCTTATGTTTCTGGGGTGGCGGCGCTGATGTTAAGTGCAAATCCTTATTTGTCTCCAAATGAAGTGCGGCAAACTATTGCCAGAACTGCGATCGCTTGATCTGGCAGAGAGCGAGTAAGCAGTGGGTTTAATTATAGATAACATCTGGGTACATGCGATATTTATGGCAAACCCGCCTGTATAGGAATAGGGTATGTGATCCTTGGGTGAGGATAATTGTTCACATTTTGCATGAGTTACCCCACCCCAGAAATAGAAGTAGATAGCTTTAGGGAGATCCTTAAAAATAAAATACCAGCCAATGTTGGTTAATTTGTCGCAAAGTCTGCCGGGGGATCTTCCCAAGAGTGAGCTTTGCGGCACACACAGATACTCGTTGTAAGAAGGCTGGTATTTTATTTCCTGGAAAGTGCCTTAGATGCTGGATTGCATTTGCTTAAAGGAGATGGGAAGATTGGAAATCATCAAAGTTGAGTAAAACCACTGTGGCTCTGCCATCGAAATATTGTCAATTTGGTAAAGCTTCAGTATTTACACTGCGACAGAAGCCACAGCTTTCAACCAGTCGTCGGCTAATCATTGCTAGCTCCCATGGTGTAGTCACGATTTACGGCGTTGTGGCTGCTCAAATTTATGTATTCACGACAGTTTTACTTCCTTGGTTTTTGCCAACTGCTGTTTTTCTAGCTTACATTTTTTCCTTCAAAACAAAAGAGAATCATGTTTAGTTTTCACAAACGTATCTCATTATTTAGCTTTGCTCTCATCCCCCTTGTCATCACCTCTAATGGTGTCAGTGCTGAAAGCATCAGCCCGCAAATCCCCAAATCTACGCACCTGATCGCTCAGTCATTCAGTGGTTGGGTGGCATCACTTTGGCAGCGTCGCCCCAAAAGAAAAGGGGCCTCACGCTCACGCTCAGTCGCTACTACTCTAAATGTTTGTGAAATATCACCTGGTATTATTGATACATATATTGTGTGGAGTGATCGGCCATTATTTTTGTGGCAATATTCTGGGACAGGTGAAGAAACTCAACTCATTGTTCGCGAGGAAGAAAGTCACAAAGTCGTCTTAACACAACCTGTCAACTTCACCGACCAACAGTTTTTATACAATGGTACACAACCTCTAGAACCTGGTAAGACTTATCAATGGCAATTATCAGGAAGCACAATATGGACAGCGTTTCAAACCATGTCAGCAAGCGAACATGGTAAAATCCAAGCAGACTTGCAAGCATTAGAGCAACAACTCAAAGCAAATAAAGCGAATCAAGAAGAAATTGCACAGAGAAAAGCCTTGTACTTTCTCAATTATCCAGTTAAACACACTTCTGAGGAAGGAACTTTCAACCTTTGGTCTGATGCTTTAGAAGCTCTTTACAAAGTAAACAAACCATCTCAATCCTTTGTTGAAAAACGCCAAGCGTTTGTGACAAGTATGTGTTCATCAGAAGGAGGCACAAATAAATAAAAGTTCTTTGTAGCGCTGTCTTCGCATGAGATCTAGAGCGCTGAAGCGCTACTACAAACCTTAACAACGGAAATAATATGATTTGACAATTAGCTAAAAGATTATGGAATAATAAGTTCAAAGCTTTAAAAAAACATTAGAGATGTATCTCTGGCATTACCTCAGATAAAAATACAAATTTCCTTTATGACTATCAGACAGAGTTGGATACAACTGCTGACCATGATCAGTGTTTTGATGCTGAACGGTACACCTATCTCTGCTCAAATTACTCCAGATAACACCCTTAGAGTAGAAAATTCGCGTCTGACACCCAATGTTTTAATTAAAGGTGCAAATGCGGATCGGATTGATGGTGGCGCTCAACGTGGTAGCAATCTTTTCCATAGTTTCATACAGTTTAATATTGGTGATGGACAACGTGTGTATTTTGGCAATCCTCTTGGAGTGCAAAATATTCTCACGCGGGTTACAGGTGGACAAGCCTCGAATATTTTCGGAACGTTGGGAGTTGATGGTGCGGCAAATCTATTTTTAATTAACCCCAACGGTATTTTGTTTGGGAAAAATGCCAGTTTAGACATACGCGGTTCGTTTGTGGGGACTACCGCTAATGCTGTTCAATTTGGGAATCAGGGAATTTTTAGTGCCACAAATCCCGAAGCACCACCCTTGTTAACTATCAATCCTTCAGCATTGCTGTTTAATCAAATACAAGCGAATGCTGGAATTACCAACCGTTCCCAAGCACCCGCAGGAGTAAACCCGAATGGTGATAATATTACAGGTCTGAGAGTACCTGATGGTAAGAGCCTACTCTTGGCTGGTGGTAATGTCTACTTGGAGGGCGGTGGAATTAGGGCTTACAGTGGACGAGTTGAGTTAACAGGGTTGTCAGCACCGGGAAGTATCGGGCTAAATGTGGCGGGTGATACGATTAGTTCCAGTATTCCCAATAATGCAGCCCGTGCAGATGTCTCTTTAACTAACGAAGCGATAATTAGTGTTCTCGGTACAGGTGGCGGAGATATTGCGATCAACGCACGCAATTTGGAGATTTCCAACTCTTCTCTAGCTGCTGGAATCGGGCAAAATTTAGGGAATACTACTACACAAGCAGGGGATATTAACCTAAACGCTACTGGATCTATTTCCCTAAAAGATGGCACACAACTGGATAATACAACTTATGGTCGAGGAAATGCTGGTAATGTTTTCATCCAGGCATCTAATGCTGTTTCGATTGCAAACAGTTCTATCTACAGCAATGTGGATGGAGTAGCAGTAGGTAATGCAGGTAATATCAGTATTAAATCAGGTACTTTCTCTTTAACTGATGGCGCTATCTTGGATGCAAGCACGATTGGTCAAGGAAATGCAGGTAACGTATTCATCCAAACTTCTGATTCTGTTTCGCTTGTAAATAGCAACATTAACAGCGCTATTGAAGCAGGGGCGATGGGCAATGGTGGTAATATTAATATCCAAGCAGGTTCTCTGTCTTTGACTGATAGCTCTCAACTATTGACAGTGATTAGTGCGGCTAATGGAAATTTACCTATAGGACGTGGAAATGGAGGAGATATCAACATTGATGTCCGAGGTACTGTTACCTTTGCTAAAGCAAGACCAGATATACTGAATGGAATTAGCAGCCAGGTAAATACAGGAGCACATGGTAATGGCGGTAATGTAAATATTAATGCTAATTCTTTGGAAGTGACTGACAGATCGGAAATCCAAGCTAGTACTCGGGGAAAAGGGAATTCGGGTAATATCACCATCAATGCTCGCGATACTGTTAGCTTTGACGGCGGAGACACTAATAATGGAGTTTATAGCCCCAGCCGTGCTATCAACACCGTACAACCAGGGGCTGAGGGTAAAGCCGGAGACATCCGCATCACAACAAATTTACTTTCGCTAACTAATGGAGGCTACTTAAGAAGCAGTACCAATGGGAAAGGGGATGCAGGAAATATTACGATTGATGCCCACGATGCTGTTAGCTTTGATAGGGGTGGTTTTGCTGATGTATCTAGTTCCGGTAAAGGTAAGGGGGGAGATATCCGCATCACAACTGGCTCGTTGTCTCTAACCAACGGAGGGCAACTGGCTAGCAATATTTCAGGACAAGGTGACGCAGGTAATATCATCATTGATGCCCGCGATCGCGTGAAATTGGATGGCGTACTGGATGATGCTATTAGCGGCATTCAAAGCAGCTTGTTAAATGGTGGTATCGGCAAGGGGGGAAATATCAGCCTGACAACTGGCTCGCTTTCTGTGACAAATGGCGCAGCATTAACTACTAGTTCTGATGGGCTAGGAAATGCAGGTGATATTAGCATTAACGCGCGTGATATTGTTACCTTTGAAGGCAGAGCAAATGATGAGTTCCCTAGCAGAGCAGACAGCAGCCTCGGAAAAAACGGCATAGGTAATGGTGGACTGATCCGCGTTAATGCGAGGGCGTTATTCTTGAAAAATGGCGGTCAAATTACTGCTGAGAGCTTTGGGCATGGCGATGCTGGCAAAATTATTATCGATAGCCACGAGATGTTTGCTATTGATGGTATAAGTAGAACCAATGGACTTGAAAGCGTTGTTTCCACTACTGGCAATCCAGGTAATGGTGGTGATATCCAGGTAACAACTGGAACACTCTCAATAACAAATGGCGGTATGCTATTTAGTACAGCACAAGGGAATGCAGGTAATATCACTATTGATGCACGTGATGCTGTTAACTTTGATGGTGTAGCCAGCGCAGGCAGCGTTGAACTCTCTAGTGGTGTTTCTAGTGAGTTATTATCTGGAGGAAGTGGGGGTAAGGGAGGAAATATTCGAGTGACGACTAACTCTCTTTCCCTTACCAATGGAGCTCAACTAAATTCTAGCACTGCAGGAAATGGTAATGCTGGTGATATCACTATTGATGCTCATGATGTGATTAACATCAACGGCATCGGCAGCAATCAAAGTAATACTGGAGTTTACAGCACGGTACAACCTCATGCTACAGGCAAAGGTGGTAATATCAATGTCAATGGTCCTACTTTATCGATTAATCGTGGAGGAATAAGTTCTAGCAGCTTTGGACAAGGACAAGCCGGAGACATTAATGTGAATTCTGGTTCTGTCCGATTAGATAACACAGCAGTGATCGCCGCAATCACTAATTCTGGCAATGGTGGTAATCTCAGCTTAACTGCCCAAGATTTTTTACTGCTGCGCCATGGTAGTCAAGTCTCTACCAAGGCAGGTAACGACCAAGCTGGCGGCGATGGCGGTAACATCACTATTAGTACACCTTTCATTATCGCTTTACCCAGCGAAAACAGCAATATATCAGCAGATGCCTTCACTGGTAGAGGTGGTAACGTTAACATCAGTACTCAAAGTATCCTCGGCATCAAAGCTCGTCCGAGACAGACAGCCGAAAGTGACATTACTGCGAGTTCCGAACGAGGCGTGCAAGGACAAATCTTCATAGCTCAACCCGATATCCAACCGTCGCAAGGTGTGGTAGAATTACCGACACAAATTTTTGATGCTAGTCGTCAAATTACCCAGACTTGTGCAAATGCGATCGCAAACAATCGTTTGGGTAAGTTTATCGTCTCTGGACGCGGTGGTAGTCTACCACCTAACCCGATAGAACCAATAGCGGGTACAACCAGCATTCCTCCACTGGCAACTTTGGACGGGGAAAGTAACGTGATGTCTAGTCCGGTTGAAGACTCATCATTAAGACTGACGCACAGACAAGGAGACACGGCGATGCACAGAAATTTTTATCATCAGCAATTAAACCCAACTGCAATTGTCGCCGCCCAAGGTTGGGTGAAAACTGCTGATGGTACAATCCTCCTTATTGGCCAAGTACCACAAGCTACACCCTCTACTGCCACCACCTCCGCAACATGCCCTGTACCCAAAGGCAAAGTCTAACCTGTCAATTTCTCTGTTCAATCCTTGGCGTTTTTAGCGTCCTTGGCGGTTCAATCAAAAATATTTCTCACTCTTAAATAGGTTATGAACAAGATCTTATTTCAATTCACCGCTCCTGAGCCACTACCTCCGCAACATGCCCTGTACCCAAGTAAGGCAATATCTAGCCTTTCTCTCCTTACGCCACCTGATGTGACTCTTTCGATAAAGGCTAACAGCGTGAGTGCATCAAAATACCCCTGTTTCCACAATTGCGCGATCACATTTTTCATTTTGTATAGCTCGCTCAATTACTAGACAGGCGTATCTTGGAGTCGCTTTTGAGTTATGGTTTCTAAGGTCGAATATAGTCCCAAAAGTGTACGATAAATTAATTGACAACCTTTGCTTTAATGGCAGGATGACACAAGTGATTCATTAGGCTCTAGAGTCGAAAGCCCTGTTGCCCTATGAGCATTTTGTTGATGCTGCCT
Source organism: Rhizonema sp. PD37 (assembly GCA_029379215.1). Classification (GTDB taxonomy): domain Bacteria; phylum Cyanobacteriota; class Cyanobacteriia; order Cyanobacteriales; family Nostocaceae; genus Rhizonema. The sequence goes on along the minus strand of JAQYWO010000112.1, from coordinate 15,387 downwards.
ATGTCGATGCTCACCATTTGGTCACTAGCATGAATAAGTATCGCATAGACTTGAATGGAACGAAGGGATTGACTCGCTTTATCATACCAATGCTGACAACTGCATTGTTGTGCATCGCATCACCCGGCTTTGCTCAAATTTCCACTATTGTTACTGCTCATACATTCATTGCCCAAAGTCAATCTGCTTCATCCTTAGAACACGAAGCTCGCACGAGCTACTATGAGGGTAAGTTTTCTCTTGCTGCAAAGCTATTTCAACAAGCGGCTGAAGCACGTAAAGTTGCAAAAGACTCCACCCGTCAAGCACTTAATCTGAGCAATTTATCACTTTGCTACCAACAACTGGGAAGGTGGGACGATGCTGAACGTGAAATTACGGACGCTATTGCACTAATAAGTGCAAATAAAAAATTAAGTACAGAGCAATTATTAGCGCTTGCAGAAAGCTATGATATTCAAGGTGGGTTACAATTAGCACGCGGAAAAGCAGAAGTGGCTCTGAAAACCTGGGAAAGTGCCGCAACTATTTATACTCAACAGCACAAATTCAACTCTGCACTCACAAGCCAAATTAATTCTGCACAAGCGTTACAAAACTTAGGACTTTATCAACGAGCGATCACTCTACTTGAAACTGCACTAAAGTTAGATTCTATTACGACTCCAGCCGAACAACTCAAAATCCTGGAAGTCCCTGCTTTCCCAGAAACAGCAACAGCACTGCGTACCTTGGGAGACTCGCTACGGGTTGTTGGCAGTTTAACGAGAGCGCATTTTGTTTTGCAGCGCAGTTTGGCGATCGCCACTCAACTACAATTACCTGAAATCGTTGCATTAGCTCAACTGAGTTTAGCGAATACTGCCCGCGCTCAAGGCGACTCTCAAGCTGCCCTAAAACTCTATCAACAAATTGCCGAAAAAGCCCCAGCGAATCTGAGAATACAAGCACAAGTAAATCAACTCAGTTTGCTTGTTGATACTAAACAAAATGATGCAGCTAAAATACTTGTACCACAAGTCCAGCAACAAGTTGTTGCACTGCCTCCCAGCCGCGCTGCTATCGAAGTACGGGTAAATTTTGCCCAAACGATGATGCGGTGGCGCAAAGATAATAAAAATACAATCAACTTAAGTGAAATCGCGCAAATACTAGCAGTAGCAGTTCAACAAGCAAAAGATTTAGGAGATCCCCGCATTCAAGTAGATGTGCTAGGAAGCCTTGGAAGTGTTTACAAGGAAACCCAACAATGGGCAGAAGCGGAAAAATGGACTCAACAAGCAGTACAATTGGCGCAACAAATCAACGCAGGCGATATAGCCTATCGTTGGGAGTGGCAATTGGGACAAGTGGCGAAAGCACAAGGGAAATTTGACAGTGCGATCGCCTCATACAAACAAGCGATCAGCACGATTAAATCGCTACGGACAGATTTGGCGGCAGCGAGTCCCGATGTGCAGTTTTCCTTTCGAGATGCGGTTGAACCGATTCACCGTGAACTCGTTGAGTTACTCGTGCAATCAAATCAAAAAGATAACCTGAAGACAGCGCGAGATGTGATTGAAGGGTTGCAATTGGTTGAACTCGATAACTTCTTCCGAGAGGCTTGCTTAAATGCCAAACCGGAACAAGTAGATCGCGTAGATCAACTTGCAGCAGTCATTTACCCGATTATTTTAGAAGATCAACTTGCAATTATTGTCAGCTTGCCAAAATCTCAGCAAAGCAAAATATCAGATAACCGCGATTTTCGCTACTACAAGACAGCCATCAGCCGCGAAGAAGTCGAACTCCTGACATCTCGTTTGCGAGATAATCTTAGCCAATTAACTGCCTCTGATTTGACGCTGCCTCTACTCAAAAAAATGTATAATTTAGTCATCCGTCCTGAAGCCGCAGATCTTGCTGCAAGTCGAGTAAAAACGCTAGTCTTTGTTTTAGATGGGGTTTTGCAGAATATCCCCATGACAGCTCTGCATGACGGTCAGAAATTCTTAGTTGAACAGTATAGCGTTGCGCTCACACCCGGACTGCAATTGCTAGCGCCGCGATCGCTCAAGCAAGAACGCTTGGGAGCTTTAGTCGCTGGGCTTAGCGAAGCCCGTGGTAATTTTTCAGCGCTTCCCAATGTCGAGAAGGAAGTGAAAAACATTCACACTAAATTGCCTAGCCAAGTTTTATTTAACCAGAAGTTTACTAACTCTGCGTTTCAAAATAAAGTATCTGGTGTTTCCTACCCGATTGTACACTTAGCAACTCACGGTCAATTTAGTTCTCAAGCAGATCAAACCTTTATTGTCACTTGGGATGGCAAAATCAAAGTAAACCAACTCAGTAGCCTCCTAAAAACCCTGGAAATAACGCGAGACAACTCTATCGAACTGCTCGTACTCAGTGCCTGCGAAACAGCAGCAAGTGATAATCGATCAGCATTGGGATTAGCAGGTGTAGCAGTGCGTTCCGGTGCCCGCAGTACTGTAGCAACTTTGTGGCGTGTCAACGACGAAGCTTCGGCATTACTCATGAGTCAATTTTATGATGAATTGGTAAAAGGCAGTAAGACAGGCATTTCCAAAGCAGAAGCTCTCCGCCGCGCCCAAGTCGCTATCTTAAAGTCAAACATGCCAAATACGCCAAACACGCCGAATTACAAATCACCTTACTACTGGGCAGCTTATGTGCTCCTCGGGAATTGGACTTAAAAAGTAAATTTCTCAGCGCAAGACCTATAAAGTTAAATTATTAAGAGTTTGCTGCCAATCCATCACACATATTCCTTCGCTCTCAAACCGTGATATGTGTTTCAAATTTGTTGTCACGACTATAACCTCATCGAACACCTTCTTTTGGAGAGTAGCTTGAGCCGCAAGAATCACATCTCCTTCTAATACTGTTTCACTTTAAGGTTGATACAAATGGGGGGCTTTCTAGCAGGGGGAAAGAATTAGAAACTAATCATTTGTATCGAGATTTTCGTGAAATGGTATAAGCTATCGTTGCTTGCTGTTTGTTGTCCTTGATTTCTTACCCACGCCCAAAGTTCAGCTGCTTTTCGCATCGTTTCGGGAGTAACAGCCCTGTTAACCCCAAGGGTAAATTGGGGACTAAATTCTCGTGCTCATTGGCTGAGGATAATTGCTCCCATTTTGCATAAGTTACCCCACCTCAGAAATAGAAATAGATAGTCTTAGATGCTGGATTGCATTTACTTAAAGGAGGTGGGAAGATTGGGAATCATCTGAGTTGAGTAAAACTACTGTGGCTCTGCCATCGAAATATTGTCAATTTGTCAAGTTAGACTTTGGTAGTCATCACCGAGTTGAAATGCTTGTTGCGGCTCAAAACTATTTACAGAAGCGATTTGTCGGGTTAGCTGAATTGTCAGACAGGGTAGTTCAGCGTCAACTTTGGCAACAAATGCGCTTCTGTGAACAGGCGGAAACAGAACAATCTTACTTAGCTGAAGTTTGTCTGCGTTGCTACATTTCCCATCAAATTTATCAAGTCTGCTTTGATTTGGAGACGAAATTTGGTCGTCGCAACGGGTGCTGATATAAATTCTAAAATTTACTATATTTATTGACTTCAACAATGATCGACCAATCTCCACCAATTTCTGATACTGACTTGCTTGATTGGCAATGTATTAACGAAACGCGCATTTTATTATTACCACAGCATTTTCAAACGGCAGCGCGATTGAGTCAATTGATACATTACCCCCAACAGCGCTGGCAAGTTTACCTTTGTGCGCTAGCAGTTCTCGGTTTTGAGCAATGGCTGAAAGAACGTGCTCCTGATTTAAATATACAAACTAATACAGCTTCGATTTGGCAGCCTGCTTACGCAAATTTGCTGACGGCGGTATGTAACATTACAGTTGGTGACTTCAAACTATGTTTGGCGATCGCCAGCAATCTCACGAACCAACACAGCCTACCCTTCGCGATTTTCGATATCCCCAATCTTACCGCGCATTTTTATCTACTGATGCGGGTTGAAGAGGAAGAAGCACAAGTTGTGGTATGCGGGTTTATGAATTTCACCGAATACCTTCAAAAGCAAGCCGCACAACAGTTACAAGTTGAGTCAGATTGGACTTATACGCTACCCGAAGCCTGGTTTAACTCAGATCCCGATCAACTTCTACTCAATCTTCGGTGTTTGGATGTGAATGCAATTCAATTACCAGCAACTGCACCCGTACAAACTGATGTGACTGTGTTGCGGCAAAAGTTGATGATGCTTAAATCTCAACAACCTTGGGAATGCTTAACAGTAAAAGAAGGCATAACACTGCTGAGTCACCCAGATTTGGTGAATATTGCGTATAACATTGCAACTCCTGCACTCGCCCAACCTCTGATTAACGTCAGTCTTTGGATACGCAATCAAATTGATACACTAGCGCAGGAATTAGGCTGGATGTTGATGCCTTCACCAACTTTATCGCCACTGCGCGGGTTACGAGGTAATTTTGAAGATATTCGAGCGGGATTGGAAGCGCAGGGAGTGGAAATTCCCGTAATAGCACAGAGTGCATACTGTGATTTGAAGTACAAACAAGGTGGCTTACGCTTATACGTCATGACTTGGGTACTGTCAGAAATGCCACATCCCGAATGGACACTGCTGATTAGTTTAGCTTTGCAACCACACGTCCAAATGCCAAAAACACTTAAGTTAGAGGTGCGTGATGAGACACAGCTATTGTTTAATCAGTCACTCCAAGATACAAATCAGGGAATACTTTACGCCCAGGTTATTGGTAATTGGGATGAACGTTTTTGGGTAACAATAACTGCGGATGATGAGGCTGTATTTGAGATTCCGCCTTTTGGGATGGAATTGGAATGAGGGGAACTTAAGCACTAAAGTGCTTACTACGGTTTTTCACAACTTATCGTCAACCCAAAATGGTTGACGGAGTCATAGTTATAACTTTTGATAAATTATGGAAACTAATTCTCATCTTTCTTATCTAAAAGTTCAAAAAATTGAGCAAATTTGTTTATTTGAGTTATCTTGGGGACAGGGACAAACGTTCACTGCCCAAGTCAATTATCCGAATACTTTAACTCGGTTATATCAAGATTGGCGACATGCGTATCTGAGTTTTTATCAGTCAGATTTCCGGGGACGTGCAGTTAATGGTGGGGTTGTTACCATTACGGTAGACTGGCACGCAAAACTGGTAAAAGCAGAAGCCGATTTGATGTACGAGTTTCATCGGTGGTTGCGTAGTGCTGAATTATACGATATTCGAGCCACTATTGCTCGGATAAGTCAGGAACTTGTGAAAGCGAATCCCAACGCTACTGAAGCATTACAAGTTTTGCTCACTTGTAAGCCGATGGAGTTAGAACGCTTTCCTTGGGAAGCATGGGAACTGGGTACGGAGTTTGCCACAACTGCGGCGATTCAAATTATCCGCGCACCTTTAAATATAAAAGCTGATGCAACGTCTCACAGCAAAAAGAATCGGCGACGCGCTCGTATTTTGGTGATTTTGGGTGATGAAAGAGGGTTGGATTTTCAGGCAGACAAAGCAGCAGTACAGTCGTTGCATCGCTTTGCTGAGGTGAAGTTTGCAGGTTGGCAACCGAACAAAACATCTACGCAAGTTATCCAAGAAATCAGTGAGGCGATCGCATCTCAAGAAGGCTGGGATATACTGTTTTTCTCGGGACACAGCAATGAAACCGAGATGACGGGGGGTGAGTTGGGTATTGCTCCGGGCGTGTCTATTTCCATCAGTGAAATTGTACCACAATTAACGACTGCTAAAAAACGCGGGCTTCAAGTGGCAATTTTCAATTCGTGCAGTGGGTTGAGTATTGCTGATGCGTTGATTGATTTGGGTTTCAGTCAAGTCGTGGTGATGCGCGAACCGATTCACAACTGTGTTGCTCAAAAATTTTTGGTACGATTTGTACAAGGATTATCGAAACATCTTGACATATACGAGTCTGTGATGGAGGCACGGCAATTTCTGCGGATGGAGAAAAGTCACACTTATCCCTCCGCATACTTAGTTCCTTCGCTGTTTTGCCATCCGGGCAGCAAATTATTCCGCATTCTGCCGTTTGATTGGAAACAGCGCTTGCGTCAAAGTTTACCAAGTCTTGTGGAAGCGATCGCCCTAACAGCAACTCTTACCTTGACTACACTTCCCGTAGTTCAGGATATATTACTGGATGGACGAATGTTTGCCCAGTCAGTTTACCGCGATCGCACAGGGCAAATACCATTAGATAAAACCCCTCCGGTAGCACTCATAGAAATTGATGCCGAATCGATTTCCCGTGCCAAACTTTCTCACTCTCAACTCTTGCCGATGAACCGCAGTTACATAGCCAAGTTGATGGAACGAGTCAGAAAACTTAATGCTTCGGTTGTGAGTTTAGATTTCGTTATTGATTCACCACAAATAAACCCCCCAACAGGAGATAGAGATTTAGGCACAGCAGCTTATCGAGCGGTAAAACAAAACATGTGGCTCATTTTTGCTACATATCTGAATCCATCTCAACATGAATTCGGCGTCAACGAAGCAAATGGAATTGCTCATCGTCACTGGACTTTACAAGGATATGTCGATGCCGATCCCCTATGGGTTGAATTACCTGCTTCCATTCAAGACTGTCGTCAATCTTGTCCTATTTCATATTTGCTGTCAGTGGTACAGATGGCTAATCAAGATATTCCTTCTTTGCCCAAGCCACAACTCAATCAAGTCGGGAATTTACGCACTCAACTTGTGGATGCGATCGCGCAAAAGCCTCCAAAAAATGGCAAATTGGACAAACTGTTGCAGTGGCGTTCTCCCTTCGGATTGCCACCTCTGGTTGATTACTCAATTCCTCCCCAACAAGTTTACACAAAAATTCCAGCTTGGCAACTCCTGGAAAACTCATCTCTCAAAAAATTTCCCTTTATTTCTCAACAAGTCGTTTTGATTGCGGTAGGCGACGATGATCGCTTGGGGATGTCATCCGCTCAGCCAGATCATTCCAAAGCCCCCTCTGCCATGACTTATTGGACGCACCAACCTTCGCTGACAGGAGGTGAATCTTTAGCATATATGACCCATCATTTCATAAAGCAGCACTTAGTTGTCCCCATCCCCGATCTCTGGATAGTTGTGGTTGCAGTCATCCTTGGTAAATGTTCAGTATTTACACTGAGACGGAAGTTATCGCTTTCAACCAATCGCCTGCTTATCATCGCTAGCTCCCTCAGTGTCGTCACGATTTACGGCGTTGCGGCTGCTCAAATTTATGTATCCACGACAGTTTTACTTCCTTGGTTTTTGCCAACTGCTGTTTTTCTAGCTTACATTTTTTCCTTCAAAACAAAAGAGAATCATGTTTAGTTGTTTGAAAAGCATCTCATTATTTCTCGTCTCCCTTGTCATTACCGGTGGTGGTGTCAGTGCTGAAAGCATCAGCACGCACATCCCTAAATCTTCACACCCGATTGCTCAGTCATTCAATGGTTGGGTAACATCAATTTGGCAGCGTCACCCCAAAAGAAGACCAAATGCCTCACGCTCAATTTCCAGCGTTTGTGCGATATCCCCAGGTATACTTGATACATTGTTTGTGTGGAATGACAAGCCATTATTTTTGTGGCATAATTCTGGAACAGGTGAAAAAACTCAACTCATTGTCCGCGAGAAAGAAAGTCAAAAAATAGTCTTGATGCAACCTGTGAACATCGCCGACAAAAAGTTTTTATACAACGGTACACAACCGCTGGAACCTGGTAAGACTTATCAATGGCAATTGGGAAGCACTGAGCAGAAAGAGTTTAAAACCATGTCAGCCAGTGAACATGGTAAAATTCAAGCAGACTTGCAAGCATTAGAGCAAAAACTCAAAGCAAATAAAGCGAATCAAGAAGAAATTGCACAGAGAAAAGCTCTGTACTTTCTCAATTATCAAGTTAAAGATACTATAGACCAAAAACAAACTTTTAACCCTTGGTCTGATGCTTTAGAAGCTCTTTAAGAAGTAGACAAACCATCTCAATCCTTTGTTGAAAAACGCCAAGCGTTTGTGAAAAGTATGTGTCCATCAGAAGGAGGTTTCTATCTATGTCCTTCGCCTAATCACAGTCGATAACACCGCCCGACTTACTTTGTCATATACTTAATGTAAATGAAAAACTCCAGGTACGAGCATGTCAGATTCACTTGACTACACAGAGCCGAACATCGGTAAAGTCCTGCTTATCGGAGTTACTGGAGGTACTGGACAAAATGTAGTTAAAGGATTTCTGGAACAGGGAGTAACCAACCTGCGTGCCATGACTAGGAAAATTGACTATAGTCGTCCTTCCTTGTCAAAGATGAACGATGCTGGAGTTGAGCTTGTTGAGGCAAACCTAGACGATGCAGAGTCTCTCACAACAGCCTTTGCAGGGATTTCGGCTGTATACTGCCACGCCACTGCACCGGATGCCGCCAAGCCTGATGAGCGAGAGGTTGAGAGGGCAAAGCAAGTTGCACTGGCAGCGAAAAAAGCCAACATTAAGCACTTGGTGTATAACTCTGCAGGTGGAGCTGAGAGGAATTCTGGAATTACCCGCATTGAACAGAAGTTTAAGGTGGAGCAGATTCTCAAAGAAGCTGGTAACCCGACAACGATGTTGCGGGCGTGCTTATTTATGGAAGAGTTTTGGAAAAAGTACACGCGACCATCTATCCTTAAAGGAGTGTTCCGATTCGCCATTCAGCCTGACAAGCCCTTACATTTGATTACAACTAAGGACATGGGTAGCATTGCTGCCTATGTGATGAAACATCGAGACAAGTACATTGGTAAAGAAATTGAGCTTGCTGGCGATGTGTTAACTCCTCTTCAAATGGCAGAGGAATTCTCTAAAGTGCAAGGTTTTCCCGTTGTCTACAAAGAGACACCCCCGTGGATTTTCTTACTACTCTTGCGACTCGAATTATTTGATTTAATTAAATGGTATCGCACTTCTGGTTATCAAGCCGATGTCCGGCATCTTCGGGAAGAGGAGTTTCCTGGACTTTTGACAACTTTCAGTGAATTTCTGGAAGAAACTAACTGGGCAGATAAAGAACTTACCTACGATCTACTGTGATATCAAGGAATTTACTTATATCTGCTATAGAATCTTGTATATATTTAGGCGTGAGATCTCGCAATTTTGGATTGTCTTGACGTTGAAGGAGATCGCGCAATAAATGTAAGCGTCGTGCAGCAATCAATGCCTCTAAGCAAGACTCATATTGCTTGGGAAGTGAGCGTATTTGTTGATAACTGTCAAGTAAGACTTTCCGTAAAACTATGTAATTAGAGCGGTGACGCAGGTAGTAAAGTGTCACTGCTAAGTCATAAAGATAGTAGCCCCAACCACAGTCATCAAAGTCAAATACCTGTATCTTGCCTCGATAAAACTTGCAGTTTGCACAATGTAGATCGCCATGTATCAAACCGAATAAATCATCTTCTTCGCTCAAATACTGCATGGAAGCACGAATTTTTTTGGTTGCAGCTTCCAAGACTGCGCGATCGCTTTGTGAAACTGGCAATTTACATTCAATTGGTATTATGGGAGTTCCTAGCAATCCCTCCTCGTCGAATCGGGGTCGCACAAACCCGAGTGGCGGTGTAAACTGCTGATTAGATTGGTGCAGATGTGCCAAGAATATGCCCATACGTTCAACTGCTTTTGCATTCAGCCCCGCATTCAAGAATCGTCCCGGAAGCCAATGAGACAAGGTACAGTATCTTGCCTCTGGTACTCCCAATGCCTCGGAAGTGACAATCTGCGAACCATCGCTTGCCACAACGGTTTTTGATACTTCTAAAGCAGTATTATTTCTTAGCGACAATAACCAGAGTAATTCTGAATGGATGGCAGCATTATCGTGCTTGCCTGCCCGATAAATTCGCAGTACATACCAAAAGTTTGTTAAGTTCGGCTCTTTCTCAACTTTAAATGTCGTGTTTTCCCCATGCGACAAACATACCAAGCGACTCTCACCCAAGTTATATTTGAGTAAAGCTGACTGTGCTAACCGTTTCAGTCGCTTTATCTGACCACTGTAGCTAAGTTCAGCAAAAGGCTTCATTAGAATTGTTAATTTGTAAGGTGCAGTAATTTGTTCTGCTGCAATTGTAATGATTTATGACTACGACTCTTTTGTGAGGAAGAATCGACGATAAACTGGAGGAAAGTCTGGTCTTTGTCCAAAGGTAACATATCTAAGCTTTTGATAAAACTATGGGGCTTGAAAACTAAAAAATCCCCAAATAGGCAAATTGACAACCTCACCTCATTGCCTTTTCTTTTCTAGCAGCTACGAGAGAATCAGCAAAACCTTACCGACAAAACACAACATACAACCAATGCCAATAGGTTAATCCAATTAAAGCAGTGCTTTGAATGGCAAATATAATTGATTAAAGTCGGTACGGGCGTAAAAGTGTTACTACTTTACCTACAAGAATATCTAAAACGCAGCGAATCACACTTCAAGGCTTCGGTAGAACAGATATATTGATTGTAGTGACAGCAGGCGATCCTAAATAGACATCAATGATATTTCCATCTTTGACTATGTAGGAGAAATTCTACTGCGTTGCTGTTGACTTCAAGACAATCAACTTCTGGATGGGGAACATCCAACGACTAGATCATGTCTTGGATCAGCAAGCTATCAGCAAAAAAACGCTAAATTACTGCTTGCATTTTACACATTGGTAAAAAATCATTCAATTCAGCATCAAAGTGGAAAGAATAACTCTCCTTTAACAATGATTTGCGTGATTATCCATCCACACATACGAAAGAAGAATTTTTGTTTGAGCGGTGGAAAATGCAACTAGTGCTATTTAAGCAACTTATTAGCCTGATTATAGGTTAATTTAAAGAATATGGATGAGTTATCCATTATATGATAAATAAAATTAATTGTCAATTACTTGCGTTTCTTATTGACTTCAGCTAAAGTCAATGCATACTCCCAAACTAAGCCAGGTGTAATTACAGAGTTTGTTGCATGGGCTTTCAGGGTGATAACTACAAAGGAGAACGAAGATATGTCTTTTCAAGCAAAATCTACCCAAAAATCTTTCTCGAATAGCAAAATTCAGATTGAAGTCAAAGAAATCTCCCGGCCAAAGCTAAGTAAAAACACTGTATCTAATTTAAATTCTGATGCAGATGGAGGAGATTTGACTAACGAATAATCGTTTTCATTAGTGAGTATTTAAGTTATAGGTGAAAAGTAAAGGGGATAACACTCCCCTTTACTTCCTAGTTAATTTTTCTTTTATCTTTATATTGAGAATTATTAGCAATATGTATTCTGGACGAGGTATATTAAAAACATATAGTATTGAGGAGGTCTTAATCAAGAATTCGACTAGCGTTGCAGTTTTGACGTTTAAGCAAATCTGTTTTGCTCACCTGTTTTATAAGGAATCTCTGACAAATCTTTTAAAGTTTTATCGAATCCAGTATCTAGGGAAGCCTTTAGTCTTAGATCAAAAAGGTCATTGCCAAACTGGAATTGACATTTTAGAATGGTTAGTCAATCAGTTACGTCAGTACGAAAATTGGCGTAAAAGTATGCCATTAGGTGTAGAGACAAGGACATTACTTGACTGTTTATATAAACTATTAAACAGATTAAATATTCATGTCACATCTAGCTTGACTTATAATAATTATATAAGTTGCCTAGATAGGTTATACCAAGAAAAAGCGTACTACTCTCTATCCGATCAACCAGAGTTTAGTAGACTTGCTGTTGGTATTAAAACAAAGTTCACAAATGCTAAGTTTCAGCACGTGAGATTTCACGACTTGCCTAAAGCTATGATATGCAAAATTATTGTACCAGGTAAGGAAGTAATTCTCACAGCAATATTGTGGTGTGTTGTGGATTAATTCACAACAGAGACTTTTGCAGAAAATGATATTCTCAACTGGCTACCAATTTTGGATTAGGAAATGGGCATTGTGCTATTCCTGTCTAGTTTTGGTAATCGAAAGCATCGTTTTCGTTGACACTAGCATTGACTATCAATCTCTTCAAAGAAGATTGTAGCTTATTTAAGCAGGGGTGTTTGCCGTATCATTATTTCCACTCAATCAATTAGTACATCATCAATGAACACGTTCTTTTGTGCAGATCATTCACGAAAAGCAGGAGAAGATATTATTGGTAGTGCTAGCAACTATCAAACTTACATCCTAATTGAGTGCCCTCAACCATGGTTAATGGAAACGTTTAATTCTAAATGGGTACCGGAGAATTTACGAGCTTTAGTCAAAGAGGTCAAACAAGCTAAACTTCCGATCACCTTTTTATTGATTGCTAATAATATATCACATAAAGTAGACAGCACAACCCTATTAATTTATCACCGAAAAGAGGGGCTTGGTAGTGGGTATTGTTTGCAAGAGTTTAAGCTACAGAACCTTGAATCAGTAGCGTGTGTGGTGAAAAAATGGTTGTGGAGTGGAACTCCTAAATGTGAAGTTGAAACAACTGCAACTAGAGATATTTTAGTATGTACTCATGGTAGCCATGACATGTGCTGTGCCAAGTATGGTAATCCTTTCTATCATCAAGCTACTAACACTGTTAGCAATTTAGGTTTAAATCACATCCGGATTTGGAAATCAAGCCACTTTGGCGGACATCGATTTGCACCAACAGCGATAGACTTACCAGAAGGAAGATACTACGGCGCTCTGTGTGCTGAGTCTTTCAAATCTATTTTGACCCGCAGCGGTGACATCACATGCTTGAATAAAGTTTACCGAGGCTGGGGAATTCTGCCCACTGCAATTCAGGTTTTAGAAAGAGAACTCATGCTTGAGGCGGGATGGGATTGGTTTAACTACAAAGTAGCAGGTAGAATCATTGAGCCTAGTTTAGACGAAAAAACGATTCAGGCTGAGCTAACTGTGGAAAAACCTGATTGTTCTTTGTATACATACCTTGCCACCCTAGTTAAATATGACACAAAAGATATGCATTTAAAGGGTTCTTGTCATGCCAAGCAAGAATCAGTATTTACTAAATATGCTGTAACGAGTCTCTCGGTTGCTGAAAAAAATCTGATAACTTGTAGTACATAAATATGTGGGGAACATCCAGATAATCAAAGAATTCTCCCTTTGGTACAAATCCTAATCGCTTGTAGAAGTTGATGACATCTTTTCGCGCCATCAATCTCAAAGTGTGGAGTTTTTTTTCAATAGCTATGAACACCAATTTCTCCATCAGCGAGGTGCCAATACCCTGATTGCGAAATTCTGGTAGTATAGCAACATAGGCAATACTGCCAATTTCTGGTGAAAGTAATCGCAGTCTTGCCGAACCAACAATTAGATGATCGCAAAGGGCAACTAGATGAAAGGCGCTATCTTCATATGAGTCTTTCTCAGTTCCCTCCGGCATCGCCAAAGGGGCTCTCAACACAAGCCACCTTTGGTAAAACATCTCCGAAAGTTCTTGCTCGTTCTTCACAGGGCGCACTTCTACCATAGCTAATATAGCTGCTTTTTATTCAGTCACATTATAATAATCGTTGAAAATTTTGCGGCTGTCTTCCTAAGAATGAAAACAGTTTAAGCCATGCGCGGGCGATCGTCATGAAAAATGGTGGCGATGCCTTTAATGCGGATTTTATGGTAAATTTAGAATACCAGACAAAATTCAAAAATCCTACACCTAGACTGGGGAAAGTTAAAGCAAGGGAATAACTTTGAGGAGATATTAATACGCATAATAAAAGAACCCCACCCCCAACCCCTCCCCGCTTGCGGAGAGGGGAGACAAAGCACATCGAAAAGCGCTCTTGGGGTTCAGATGGAATTAAGGTTAATTTACCTGACATGATATGATTCGGAATCAGAACCAATTACCAGTTGTCCTCCAGCTGTGATCGCTACAATCTAATTCAGGAGACATTGTCATATCGTGTTCGGTAAATGAGTTATAAATCGAATATAGGTTCGTAGTTGAGCTTTAGCTCTCTTAAGAGTTTGCGAAGACAGCAAAATTACCAACAATATCATAAGAGTTCAACCGAAAATGAGAGAAGTCGGGAAATACTTCGTATATTCAACATCTGCTCTCACGTCATCTGCCGAGCCATTAACTGGGCAAATAACCCATCCATCGCAGCTAGCTCCGCAAAACCTCCTTGTTGCACAACCCTGCCTGCTTGAAGTACATATATGCGATGAGCGTGGCGGATTGTACTGAGTCGGTGAGCGATCGCTATTCTGGTAACTTGCAACTTATCCAAACTTTCACTGACAATCGCTTGGGTTCTGTTATCGAGGGCACTGGTAGCTTCATCGAATAATAAAATGCGGGGTTTTAATACCAAGGCGCGAGCAATAAGCAATCGCTGTCGTTGCCCCCCAGAAAGATTGCCACCCCCTTCACTTACCACAGTATGCATTTGCATTGGCATGGCAGCGATATCATCAGCGAATCCCGACATCCGCGCCGCTTCCCAGGCTTCGTCTAGGGTAATCTGAGCGCCGCCTGCAATATTCTCGAAAATTGAAGCTGAGTTGAGTCTACCATTTTGCAAAACTACCCCCAACTGTCGGCGTACTGCATCAACATCTAACCCAGATAAATCTTGACCATCATAGTATATACTACCAGCTTGCGGAGTCTCAAATCCCAGTAGCAGTCGAAGTATGGTCGATTTCCCACTGCCAGAGCCGCCTACCAGAGCAATAAACTCCCCAGGCTCGGCAGTGATACTGACATCATTCAGGATTATTTGTCCATCAGGTTGATACCTGAATATAAGATGTTTGACAGTGATTTTACCAGTAAGTCTGCCAGGATCGGCTTTGCTAAGATCCACTTCTGGAATGGGTCCTAAAATTGGCTGTGTGCGTTGCCATTGAGGGGTAACTTGTAAAATTTCCGTGACTGTATTGCTCAGATTTGTGGTTCCCCGAGTAAAATTACCAAAGGCTGTGTTGAAAGCTAAGAAAGTACCAAGGGATAATTCTATACTTCCCGTCTGAGAATTTTCTAACAGTTTAATGGTAAACCAAAAGAGAACACCATTCGTGAGTATAGGCATTAACGTATTAAAAACCACAAGAGCATCTTCAACTCGTTGCTTGCTAAGTTCCAGCTTAATTTGCTGAGTGTATTTTTGACTCCAAGAGGCGAAGGCGCGTTCTTCAGCCCCAGCAATATGCAGTTTAGAAATGCCATTAATTAGCTGCACCATCTGCCCAAAAATACTTCCCCGCACTTCTAACAAAGGACGCACTTTTGACAACAGGAGCATACCAGAGATCATCCGTGACAGGTTAAGCTAATTGCATACTTGTCAATATACCTAATGAATGAAA
>JAQYWO010000526.1 GCA_029379215.1 Rhizonema sp. PD37 | reverse complement strand
GTATCCGGTGGGTAAATCGCCAGTATCCGGTCAACAAATCGTCAGTATCCGGTGGACAAGTGGTCGCTATCTGGTGGACAGGTGGTCGCTATCTGGTCAACAAATCGTCAGTATCTGGTGGACAGGTGGTCGCTATCTGGCGGACAGGTGGTCGCTATCTGGCGAACAGGTGGTCGCTATCTGGCGGACAAGTGGTCGCTATCTGGCGGACAAGTGGTCGCTATCTGGCGGACAGGTGGTCAGTATCTGGTGGACAAGTGGTCAGTATCTGGTGGACAGGTGGTCGCTATCTGGCGGACAAGTGGGCAATGGGTACTTGCGAACACCAGAGTGGAGATTGGTTGCAAGAAGATACTAAATAAGCAGAGCACTAAATGCTGCTTCTCAGTTACTACTATGGATACATGATTACATCTACTGTAGATTCTTCCGGAAGGAGGATACTAATGAAGCCGGATGGTAAGGTAGCCTTGGTTACAGGACTCTGCCAATCAATTTAGTAGAGCGATCGCTCTATATTCAAGGATAGAGTCAATACCGTCCTGGAAAGTCCCCGAAATACAGGCGCTACCTGCAGGTGAGAACTTACTGTGAGGTTTTATGAGTGATTATCAGTTCCGCGATCAACTTACTCTTGAAGAAAAAGCCGAAGAACTTGGGAAAAAAGCAGTGGCACAAGGTTCTATCCCTAGTTTTGCCGTGCATTACTTCCCTGATGTTTGGGTATTCTATATTCCCAGCGACAACCAGTCTCAACCGTTCACACCAGAGGAAGCATACTTCCGTTTGAAAAAATTGGTAGGACAGTCATAATTTGAGAACTGACATATAAGTGACTCGAACTAGTTGAAAGTTACCAATTTACCTAAATAATACTACTTATATTATTGGCTTCTTTGGCAACGGACAGATTCTTCCCTTGGCTCAGATCTTGCACCAACACCTTATTGCGAAAATGAAATTCCAAAAAGCTATGGGTTCGTTGGTTGACACTGCCAATTTACACCTTATTGAGAAGATGTTAGTTGGGAAAACCTGCTGCGAACTGTCTTCGTCTCAGAGGTTCCTTTTTTAATGAAACTGACTAGGCACGGAGAACGCGAAGGAGGAGATAGGAGGTTTATTTGTGCGAAACTGTAGGATTTTCGACTTAAACCAAAAGTGCAACTAATAAAAAAGAGCAGACCGAATTAGTAATTATGTTAACACTGCTTTTTTAATAATATTAAATGACTCATAAGAATGCATATGTTGGCTGCACGACTTCACGAAATTGGCACATCGCTTAGAGTTGAAGAAGTTCCTGAACCTAGTCTAAAACCTGGTGGAGCAATTGTGAGGGTGCTTGCTTCTCACGTTCCTAACTTTATGAGCGGTATTGTATCAGGGAAGTTGGACTACTACGTCATGCCACTACCGTTTATTCCTGGTCCAGGAGCGATCGCTGTGGTGGAAGCTGTTGCTGATGACGTTTTCGGGTTGGAGGTGGGGCAGAAGGTGTTTTGCGACATTAATATGGCGACGAAAAGTAACAATACGCCACCTGAAAAAATCCTGATCGGGATTACCGCTTTAACACCTAACTCTGGATCTCTACAGCAACTGTGGCGTGATGGGACATTTGCCGAGAAGGTTTGTTACCCAGCTGAGTGTTTAACACCTTTGGAAGGTGCGGCTGATGTTGAACCAACAACTTTAGCAAGCCTGAACTTTCTAACCATCGCTTATGGCGGATTGTTGCGGGGTGAAGTACGTCCCGCTCAGACGTTGATCGTCAACGGTGCAACGGGTTGTATGGGAGCAAGTGCAGTGTTAGTTTCACTGGCGATGGGTGTTGCCAAAGTCGTTGCCGTCGCACGCAACCAAGAAACTTTGGATACTTTGGTTCAACTTGATCCGAAACGAGTCACAAGCGTTGCTCTTGCTGGTAATGCTGAAGATGCGGAAAAAGTCAAGGCGGCAAGTGGTGGTGCAGATGTTCTTCTAGATTGTCTTGGTGCAGTGAAAGACGCCGATCCGGTACTTGCTTGTATCAATGCTTTATCTCCGGGAGGCACAGCCGTCTTTATTGGCGGCGTTCAGGCAGAGATTCCTCTACCATATTTTCGCATCATGATTCAGGAGTTGACAATTAGGGGTGCATTTATGTACCCGCGTCAAGTCCCAAAAGATTTACTAAGAATGATTTCTACTGGCACTCTGAATTTAAATGCAATTAAAACTCATGTTTTTTCGTTAGACAAAGTGAATGATGCAGTCTCCAAAGCTGCCACGCTGAGGGGTCTTGAGTATTCCGTAGTTGTTCCTAACTCTAATAGCATTTAATTATATCATGTCCGTTCGATTAACCGTAAATACCCGAATACCCCTCCCCGCTTGCTTTCTATCCATTGGTCACATCTTTCTTTACAATCTTGAAACCCAGATTTCACGAGCATCTTGAAGACTGAGGTGTTAGACATACTTGACAAACATCCTCTTATTCTTCTCGCTAAACATCAGTTTTTATTGAGAATGAAAGACGAACTAATCAGGGTTAGAAAAAATGTGAGTGAATACTCAAAGCAAATGTTAAGAAAGATCCGGGTAATGGATAGGCTTGCTTTGGGGGGGTTGGGGACTCACACGGGTAGGTTTTTTACAATTGGGTGTTGGCAAGACTTAGAGGACAAGGTAGTAAAGTAGACTCTTGCTGGAAAACCGAACCGCTCATGGGACGGTACTAACGATGGGAATTGGTTGAAAAGGGCTTTTTCCGTTAAAGAATCTGACATGTCCGCCTGTCTTCTCATCCTCCAAGTCTTGCCTCAACCGAAATATTAAAAACAAAGCC
>JAQYWO010000111.1 GCA_029379215.1 Rhizonema sp. PD37 | reverse complement strand
AATTTTCATTTTTAAGATTTGTCATTGACAGTTTTTCATCAGCATTCGTCTTAAGTAATTGTACTTATTTTTTGGATAAGGAAGCCGCAGCCACGCTTTTGTGAAACATATTTACTCGAGATCCGGAATTTTAGGCAAAATCCCTTGCTGAGAAGAACGATTTGATTACGAAGGCGATCTAAAATGACACTGTTAATCGGTAAAAAAACAAATTTAGCTTATGGCGCGTCAACGCACTATTTTGTCATTGATTATAGTATTCGTGGCAACATTCCTGATCAGTTGTGGCGGTCCTAGTGTCGCTACACCGCCTCCAACTTACACAACAGCCCAACTACAGAAAATCCAGGAGTACGTACCTGAGATTATAGCTGTACGCGATCGCGCACCAGAAATGCAACGCCTGATTCAAACCAAGCAATGGATAAAAGTTGGTAATTTTATCCACGGACCGATGGGCGAAGCAAAGTTGAACATGGGTTATGTTACTTCTAATCTCCTCCCCAAAGAGCAATCGGCAGCACGCAAGCTAACGAAAGATTTATTTGACCACCTGGTTAAAATCGATCAAGCGGCTGAAAGTGCTAACTCACAAAGTGCCTTCAGCAACTCCCAAGCTGTTTTTGCAGATCTTGATGAATTCCTAAAACTGCTTCCTAACACTATTCGTCAAACAGAAGAGAGTTAGAAGCACGCGGGAGGCGCGGAGTTATGAATTATAAATTATGATTTGGAAATTCTTAACTCCTGTCTCCTGTCTCTTGAAAAACATGAATGTAGTCGTTATCGGTTGTGGTGTTGTTGGCGCAGCGATCGCCTATGAACTGAGTCAGGTTAACTCGCTTTCAGTCACGGTTATTGACAGACACCAACCAGCTACAGCCTCTACCGGGGCAGCATTAGGAGTGTTGATGGGCATCATCAGCCATAAAATTAAAGGAAAGGCTTGGCGGATGCGACAAAAAAGCATCCAAAGCTATGAAACCTGGATTCCTGAATTAGAAGCCCTCACAGGTCGCTCAATCCCTTATAATCGCCAAGGTATTCTCATGTTGCTCTCTGAGCTTGAGGAGATCTCAAAATGGGAACAGCTTGTAGAAACCCGTCATTCTCAAGGTTTCCCCTTGGAAATATGGAACTCTGAGCAAATAAAAAATATCTGTCCTCAGATAGATACAGAAAAAAATCATACTGCTATCTATTCTCCAAGCGATCGCCAAGTTAATCCAACCGCACTCACATTAGCTTTGGTTGAAGCTGCACAGCATCGGGGAGTGACTTTCAAATTTGGTGTTGATGTTTTGAGCGCAGAACTCCAAAACAGTTCTGGCTCGTCAGCACCCAAAACTCAGCACTGTATGGAGACAACGGAGGGCACAATCTCTGCTGATTGGTTTGTCATCGCATCTGGGTTGGGTTCATCCCTACTAACAGCACAATTAAAGCAGATGGTTGATATTCGCCCTGTGCTAGGACAAGCATTGCACATGCGTTTGGAAGGTTCTTTAGGAAATCTTAACTTTAAACCCGTGATCACTGGTGATGACGTGCATATAGTTCCTACAGGTAATGGGGATTATTGGGTAGGTGCAACGGTTGAGTTTCCCTGCAACGAAAATGATATACCACCCAACCAAGAACTCTTGGAGTCAGTTAGAAAGAAAGCTATAACCTTTTGTCCCGATTTAGCCAAAGCTACGATTATCCGTACATGGACAGGCTTACGTCCTCGCCCAGAAGGACGCCCCGCACCGATTATTGGTAAACTGCCTGGATTTAGCAACATCCTCCTCGCCACAGGACACTATCGCAACGGGGTTTTACTTGCACCTGCAACAGCTGACACAATTCGTGAGATGATTATTTCTAACATATAGCACTTAAAATTTCCCGAATACAAATGTTGCTCGTCCTCAGTCGTTTGTCATTTGTCACAAAGGATTAAGGACAGATTACAAATGACAATCTGAGGCTTTGAATTCAAATGTCAACAACAGAAAATAAAATTAAAGTCGGCTCGCTGGAATGGTTTTACCGCGAATCACTGCCAATTGGTACAAGTGACTTACTACCTGTATTATTGCTGCATGGCTTACCATCACAAAGCTACAGTTGGCGAAACATCATGCCAGCGTTGGCTTCCCAAGGCACACGGGCGATCGCACCTGATTGGATTGGTTTTGGCTTTTCATCAAAACCGGAAAAAAGAGATTTCGCATATACCCCTGATGCCTTTATTAAGGCTTTGGAAGCATTCATCCAAGCTCTAGAATTAGAACGTTTCTCCTTAGTTGTTCAAGGCTTTTTAGGTTCTGTGGGACTACAATACGCCTTGCAACATCCAGAACAAATAGCCAACTTAGCCATCCTCAATACACCAATTTCAAGTACGGCAAAATTACCCTGGAAAATGCAACAAATAGGTTTACCTTTAGCAGGTGAAATGCTTGCCCAAGATCCCCTACAGGTTGACCGTATTTTAGAAGGTGGTTCTCGTTACGTTATAGCAGATGAACACTTGGATGTTTACCGCAAACCATTTCTAAAAAGTTCTGCTTCCGGGCGAAGTCTTCTATCAACTATTCGTAATTTGCAATTAAAGCCAGCAATGGCAGAAATCGAATCAGGTTTTAAACAATGGCAACAGCCTATTTTAATTTCTTGGGGAGTAAATGACCCGTGGCTTCCAGTGGATATGGCACAAAATTTTGCCAATTCTGTACCCCAAGCAGAATTAATCAAACTGAATAATGTTGGGCATTATCCTCAAGAACACTACCACGAAACGATTCTTGAAGACCTGTTGCCATTTGTGCGTCGTTCTGCATCTAATTAAGTCAGTTAATGCAGTTCAAAGTTACTGAAGTAATGGAAACAAATCGGCAATTAC
The DNA here is from genome assembly GCA_029379215.1 of Rhizonema sp. PD37. Classification (GTDB taxonomy): domain Bacteria; phylum Cyanobacteriota; class Cyanobacteriia; order Cyanobacteriales; family Nostocaceae; genus Rhizonema. Next base: position 21,365 of record JAQYWO010000111.1, on the reverse strand, counting down.
AGCAATTTTCAAGTAAAGCTTGCGGGAGAGAAGTTTTTCTCCCGCAGACTTTACGTAAATAGACCACAATCGTAGGGGCGATCTTCGTAGCGTAAAGCCTACGGCATAGATTCGCTAACGCGCTCCCTTGCGTCACGGCTGTGACGCAAGGGAGACTCGCTAACGCTACGAAGATCGCCCTTACCAAAAGTGTGCTTCATTTATGTGAAAACGGCTGTAATTTCCACTTGTTCCCACGTTAAATCATTAGGATATGTTTTAGTCCTTCGTTCATAAGGTACTGATTGCAAAGCAAGATATTTACGAGAAACACCCCCGACTTCTAGAGCCTATGTTCACACCCAACGGCGCACACTCGCCTTATAGCGCAAGTATTCATCACCGAATTTTTGCTCTAAATAACGCTCTTCACGCTTGATCACGCCGTTTTGCACAACAACGACAAGCGGTAGCAGAATCAACAACGCCCACAGTGCATTAAAAAGCAGCGCGATGCCGACATCAAGCAGCGTTAAAGACAAGTAAATTGGGTTGCGGCTGAAACTGAACGCTCCGTCGGAGACGATTGCTGTCGTGGGACGAGAAGGATTCACTGCTGTCTGTGCGCGGCGCATCGCGCGAAAAGACGAAATTGCTATCAAAGCCGCGCTGACAAGTACTACCACACCTAATGCGATCGCGATCAAGTGCGGCAGGACGTTAACCGGAAAAATGAAATGAAGCAATAGTCCGAGCGCGAGTGTTCCGGCAAAAAGCGCAGGCGGAAATGCAATTACTCCCGGATTATCCACTGTTTCTTCTGACATTGTAATTTTCTGGAGTTAGAAATTATTTGGCAAACAACGCCTCTCTGCATCTTCATCGGCATAGCGTCATACGGTCGTCTCAAGCATCTCGTGTCTTGCCGATTACGCCCGCGACTAGGATCTTGAGGAGCTTCATTTTTTATGGGCCGCTCTTATTTAGTGTCTGGCGGAGTGATTGAAACGGGAAACAGGGTGGTCGTCTCAGATAAATTTGAGAGTAGGATCCCTAATCGTTCATGCCCCAATAATTTTTTCATATTGTCTTGAGCAGATCGCCATAAGGGAATGGCTTTGGCTAAGGCCAGTTCTCCCTTGGTAGTAAGACTAATCATCCGAGTTCGCCGATCTTGACCATGCTCAACTCTTAACCATTCCTCTCGTTCCAGAGGTTTGAGATTTCGGGTTAAGGTAGTACGATCCATCACCAAAATTTCTGCCAACTCATTGATGGTTTTTGACTGTGCCACGGAAATAGCCGCTAAGACAGTGAACTGCGTCACAAGCAATCCACTGGGTTTGAGGATTTCATCATAATGATGGGTGATTGTACGAGCGGCTTTTCGTAAGTTGAAACAGACACAACCTGAAAGCTCTTGACCTAATTTGGGTTGAGCTAATTCAATGGCGTTGATTGGGTTATCGTCATCTTCCATAAATTAAGTGTATATGCACCTAAATAAGTTGTCAAGTGGGTAGGGGAGTGAGTAGCTTTGGAACCAGTGCGATTTATTGTGAGTGAATCTATACAGTGACTTTTTATTTGTCGCTGTATCAAATTAGTGTCATCAGGGGTGTAAATCTTAGCTCAGCTTTATCCAAAATTAAGAACTTGACTATGGTAAAGCGATCGCTCAAATCTTGTGCTGAAGGTATTCAAAAAGCGAGATACTCAAGTCCCATAAAGGTTTCAAGCTCATTGTCGGAGATGTTTAGTGCTGAAGCGTTGCCAGTAAACAATAAACCATCAGGTAATTAGTAAATCACATCTTTGGAGCGTTCATAGTAGCAAAACGGCTTAAGCCGTTGCCAATTTCTCACTGAAGAATATCCAAGCTGACAGATAGAGGGATTAGAGAGGTAATGTTGCTTGGCTTGTTTAGGCTGTTGTGGATGTTGCCCTTTGTGACAGCTTCCACAACCGCTCTATTTCATATAAGATAAGCTTTGACACGCAATAGCTGTGCTGAAATGAGATCTAACTTGATCGAAACGTGGTTACAAGACGGACTGATTATTTGTTCTCGCTATCAGAAAAAAATCACTGAAGATGGAATAAGTTCTGCTAAGACTCTTGGTGAGCGGAACAGCAAAAAGGATTTTCAATTTTATTCTAAACTGTTTGATGGAATTCCTATTTGTGGGACAGTTTCCATTCTAGATATTGGATGCGGTAAAGCCGAATTATTATCTTTTCTGAAAACCTGTTACCCTGAAGTCAAAATAGATCGCTATCTAGGACTTGATATAGTTCAGAAGTTTCTAGATGTAGCACAGTATAATTATCCTGAGTATGAGTTCATCAGAGAGAATTTTATTGGGGATTGCTTCAGACCAAAGCAACCCTTCACTATAGTTGTAGCCCTTGGCGTTCTCGTATCGCGAGTGCGCTTTTATCAAGCGTTCGTCGAATATTTTATTGAGAAAATGGTTCGATGTAGCTCAGGCCACATTCTATTCAATTTAATTAGTGAAGTAAATTTTTCGTCAGAAAACTACTTAAACTATGAACAAGTAGGTCACTCGACATTTTTTTCGAGTCAAGCTCTCAAATCAATCCTAGACAAGATTGAAAATACAAGCTATCGCATTGTGGAAAAGCGAATTTTTCCAGATGCTACAGATATGTTTGTTCACATTTTTAGGACTTATTCCTAATTAATTCTTGCTAAACCACCAGCAACGCTGGTGCAACTATAGCAGTCCTATTTGAGTTGTAAAATTATTAACCGCCAAGACGCCAAGAGCGCCAAGAAAAGATAGAAGAGAGAATTTGACGAATGATTTAGGATTGCTATATATAAGTTTTACAATTACGGGAATGTTTAAGTGCCTTAGTCAAAATCTCATTTTTATGAGAAAAGTTGAAAAATTTTGATAAACTCCCTCTGGGTAAAACTTTCAGTCTTCAGGGCGTACTCGCTACGGCGCAGCTGTGGTCGAGCAACTCTTCCCCGCTCCCCGTGTCGCCATGCAGCAAGTTGGCCGTATCGGCTAGAAGGATAAACCCCTCGTTGCCGTTCTCAAACTTTACCCCCACTATGACGAGCGTCTGAGCACGCATGTTGTTTTGCACCGCATGATCCTGCGCCAGTTGGAGAAAGGGATTGACATTTCTCAGATCTGTCGAGTAGATACGTCGCGCCCGGTAGGTATGCCCGTTCAGCTTAACCGACAGCGCCTTCCAGTCGGTGCCAATGGCGTTTAAATGCTCGAGCAGTGCCAAGCGCGTTTGGGGCGAGATGCAGTCGATATGAATATGCAGTTGGTTCTGGCTGCGCCCGTAAGCCGAATTGACGGCCAGAGCAATCTCATCTCGCCGCAGCTTACGCCGCAGATGCTGCGATGTAAGTGAGCGTGCCTCCCAGGCATATCTCCAGTATTCGGGCGCGTTTTTCAATAGCAGCGCTGGGCTCTCAATACCGGAAATGGCAACGGTTGGGAGCAGCAAATATTGCGCCACGCCTACCTTGTCTTTGAGAAGCACATAGCCGTTTTTGAGATCGACGCTGACGCAAGGCGCGGGATTACCGCTATGCTCCTGACTTGGAACACAACGGTCATGTACAATATGCCACAACGCATCGCTTTTAGGCCCTATCGCTGTAGAGCCGGCGCAACCCGCGAGTAACCCCATAGATAGCGTGAGCGTAAGATTTCCGATCCAATGCTTAACCATTTCTGTTCTCTATTTATTTACAAAAACTTTGGCATCTCCGTGAGACATACTTATCTTAACTGTGCGATCGCCCAAGCCAATAATCAAAGCCCAGTTGCATGAAAGCAACTTTTAGCACAAGTTAAATGATGATTACCAATTAAGAAATCAAGTGTATTTTTATGTGTGGAAGCCTGCTATCTTCTGGTACGGGAAACCCTACAAATTATTCCCGAATAATTTCTAAATATAAGACCATACTGTAAAAACAGTATGGTCTGTGGTTAGGTATAGTAATTTTTAAGTTAATTGGTTTAGCTGTATAGAGCTACAACATCAATTTGTGGGATTCCGGATTTGGCTCAAATATTCTTTCGATTGTTTCAGCAGCGCTTCTACTCAAACGGTTAAGAAACGGTTGTGTTGCAAAAACTAGTGGTAGTATTTGTACTTAATACTTGTTGCTAGCGAAGTGGAAGAAGACTTGGAAATACCACTAGCCCATTAAAACTGTCTCTCGCTTTATCCAACATGAGCAAGCGATCAGCACTGTTATTTAGGTTTTAAGTCATCAATTTCGTTGTTTTCACTACTTATAAGACAGGGTAGGACATACCAATGTCGCACCCTGTCATACCGTTTCACTTTAAAGTTGATACAAATAGGTAAGCAGGGGAGCAGGGAGCAGGGGGAAAGAATTAGAAACCCGTTATTTGTATCAAGATTTTCGTGAAATGGTATCAGTTATTAGCCTGCGTAGGCAGGTTGTATTTGCATAGAGATCTCGTTACTTTTTTCTATTTGATAAGTTATAGAGCGTGCATCAAGGTCAACAACTACCGTTCCTTCCCGATATTTCTCTAAGAGCCGCCACACTTCATAGCCCATCATAATTGCCTTCTCCCAATCCCCCAACGAACATTGAGAAACTTCTAAATGCGATGTCATATTTTTGATAGTCTTCAATAGCTGGTAATCTATGGCTGAAACGCCTTCTAAAAAACCGTGATCTTTGGCATAGGTGAATACGAGTGCTGATATGCCTTCTTCAATAACTCTTGCACGACCCCCGTCTTCAACCTCGTCAATGAGGGGATTGCTTTTGCGCTTACGTTTAAGAATACTACGCATGACCGGTGACCAACCCAAAACTGCAGCATAGGACAGATGAAAAGCATCATGAAAGCGGTATCCATCGCTAAAGTAAGAGTTATCGGTGAGGTCATTTCCAATCTGTTGCTTGCCGATAAAGGTCCTCATTAATGTAAGATCCAACAATGGTAGCTAACAGAACTTTTGGTAAAAAAACAGGATGAACCCAACATTCCTGATCACAGTCCCAAATAAGCTTAAGTCATTACTTAATTATTTGCGATCGCAGATGATTATGAAGTCTTGATTTCAGATAGCTTACAAGCGGCTTCACCGAATGCTAAACTGCTGCACAAATTTTGCGACGATCAGATCATCTTACCTGACGAACAGGAAAACTGTCCATGTCTTGAAGCATGACGATGGCATCGCCAGAATGTATTTAAAGCAGTATCGTCTAATATTTTAGTATTAATTAATACAAAGACTACTAGAGCAAAAAAAGGTAGCTTATTTTTTCACATTTACGTCGGGGAACCTGCGCTCCTCAATTGAGCATTTAAGATATTAAGGATTTGCCTTAGTCTTTAAGAATATGCCTTCTAGGTGTGTGAGTGTCAACACGGCATACATCTGTATGATGGGCGATCGCACAAAGAACGCGCATTATACAGATGTCTCTCATCTTTAACCTCAACAAGCAACTGCCAAAAAATAAATAATGGTGGTATTCTTTCTATGTCATGTCATATTAATCAACCAGGAAATGAATCAACCTTGTTTAATCACTGTACATAATACGACCCAAAGACCGAAACATGGAGTTCATCTCCTACTGAGATTTTTTCATCAACTTTATTCGTATTTATACGTAATTGGCTAGTCAAAAAAAATATATGAATTAGATGATTTCTAGAAAGTCATAGATTTAACTAGAGATTGTTCATAAATATTTGTAAACTATTAAACAGTTAAGCATTTTCCTGCTTACAAAAGTTTGAGTCGCGCCTTTAAAAGGACACGGCTTCTTCCCGGTTGAAGGACTGCGTAACTTCTATAATTTTAGGGTTTCTTATGAAGCAACTTGTCAATTTACAGCGGTTTTTCCTTGTTAGTCATATTTTGGCATTCGTTTTTGGACTGGCAGGGCTGCTGATTGTCTTACCCAATCCAGAACTGCTTGCGAGTTTAGGAACACTGGGACAGAAGGCGTTTGGGTGGTCAATGTCTGGAGGTGGAGTTATAAATATCCTTTTGGGGACAGTCGCTGTAGCAATTTTCGCCTACAGAACATTAGGAGTGTGGCAATGGCTGACGTTTATGATCCCTGCTATCTTTTTATCGTTGGGTAGTGAGTTACTCGGTACTAGTACTGGTTTTCCCTTTGGGGAGTATGGCTATTTAAGTAGCTTAGGATACAAGATTGGTGGACTTGTCCCCTTCACCGTTCCCCTTTCCTGGTTCTACATGGGATTTACTTGTTATCTGCTGGCTCGCTGCGCGATCGATGCGACTATTAAACCCGGTAGTCCTTTCGGCTTCTTACGCCTAGTGTTGGGCGTTATCATCGGAGCATTGCTCCTCACATCTTGGGACTTTGCGCTCGATCCGGCAATGAGCCAAAGTGCTTATCCCTTTTGGCATTTCGGACAAGTAGGCTCCTTTTTTGGCACACCTTACCGCAACTTTTTAGGTTGGATCGCGACTGGTGCCCTGTTTATGACTGTAGCAGCATTGTTTTGGCAGAAAACTCCGATTGTTTTATCGCGTCCACAATTGGGATTTCTTTTGGTGGTTTATACAAGTAACATTGCTTTTAGTGCTGTCATCACCGTGATTAGTGCAGGGCTTGGAATTCCGGTAGGTTTGAGTGTTCTTCTCGGCGTTATTCCGGCTTTAATTCTGTGTTGGATGGCTTCATTAGTAAACGGAGAAGTATCTACAGAAAAAACTAGCCCATCTTCGCTCGCTTTCAAATGAAGTTGAGCGATCGCGTTTTGCTATCAGTAATTTCCACAAAAAGCACCTTGTAGTTAAGCTGCGGTTGCAATCAAACTCATGACTTGTGTTAAAGGATGCTCATGGAATACTGATTAGCTTATTACCACTAACTTGATTTGTCTAACAATAAAAGCAGTCATAAATCAAACGCCTTCGGTGACACGACCCCCGACTTCAAGCGAGAAGTTGGGGGTATACTATTTATTTTAATCGCTTTTATCAACTTGCAACTGCGATCGCAATCTTCCCTACAGCCCGTTCGGTTTCGCTGTATGCATGAGCAGCAGCTAGTTCTTTTAGGGGATAGGTGCGATCAATCACTGATTGGATTTTGCCTGCCTCGATTAACTCCTTAAGGTAAAGCAAGTCCTGAGTGTTAGGCATTTCCAAAACTATTTTGGCTTTTTTACCAGGAATAAATGCAGTGAAGATACTCTGCACAATGCTATCAGGGGTAGGTAGTGTTGTAATATAAATTCCGTTGGGTTTCAGGACTGCTTTGGAGTGTGAAAAAGATCGCTTACCGACCGCATCAACAATGATATCGTATCGTGCTATATCTTGAGTAAAGTCTTGTATCTTATAATCAATCAGGTGATCGGCTCCCAGCGATTTTACCAATTCAAAATTTTTTGTACTGCAAACTGCTGTCACTTCTGCTTTCAAAGCCTTAGCAATTTGTACCGCAAAACTGCCTACACCTCCAGACGCTCCATTAATTAAAACGCTTTGTCCTAACTGAATTTTAGCTTGATTTTGCAGTGATTGTAGAGCAGTTAAAGCTCCTCCTGGTACAGCAGCTGCTTGTTCGTAAGTCATGTTCGTCGGTTTTAAGGCAGCAGACTTTGCCGGAACGGCGGCAAATTCTGCGTAAGCACCTCCCGGAAAAGCCGTAGTGCCATAAATTTGGTCTTTGGGTTTGAAGCTTGTGACTTGAGAACCCACTTCTACCACCTCTCCCGACACATCTAATCCCAAAATCAGCGGAAATGTGTTTCCCGTAATAAATCGCAACATTCCTTGGCGAATTTTCCAATCAATGGGGTTAATGCTAGAAGCATAAACTTTGACGAGTAACTGATCGGGTTTGATTTTCGGCTGTTCTACATCTTCATACTGAAGCAATTCAGGAGAACCATACCGACGGATAAGGACTGCTTTCATATTCCCTCTGGAAGCTTTATCTGAACTCAGAAAATATTTTGTAGCTGATGAATACATTGTAGCGATCCGGCTTTTCCTAAGTAAGCCCAAAGGCTGGTAAAGAGGTAAGCAGCCTTTGGGTTGATGCGGCGTTTGATAGCTCGCTACAGACGACTAAGTTTTTCTTTAATTAGCGAAAAATATCATTAGTATTAGCCACAGAAAGAATGAATATAGGGCTTTCCCATTCTTTATACATGTGTCATACTCGGAATAGATGAGAAAAAATGCTATTAAATTTGAGTCCAGATGAGTCAGAGGCTACCAAATATTAAAAAAATATAAATTGCATTTTTTCCAAAAAAAAAATGATATTCTGTATACAGAATTGAATTTCGCACTTTTCTGGAGTACTGTTCTCAACTCTACTCCAGATTTCCACCTCCTAAATCCCCTTTGCGATAGGTCTCAAGCAGCTTAGCAATAGCTTTTGAGTACAGAGCGTGATTGATAAAGAAAAGCTGAAATTTCCGTCAAACCCTTGTATTTATTGTATTTATAGGGTTTAATTTGAGTACACAAATGCTTGTCCCCTCACTCATAAATACTTGTACCCCGACCTAAAAATACTAGTCCCCCTACCTGGAAAAAATTTTTTCTGATCTTTGAATCCTTAACGAATGAAGGATTAAGAATTTGAGTACAAACTTAATAAATCTAATAAATTCTATTCTGGTCAGACTCTAGCAGCCCATTTTGGACCGGCTGTTATAAAACTTATATCGCCAAGCACTTGAGGCGCTCGTAAAAAAAGCGCTTTGCAGTGAGTGGAGGGATGAGATAGCACCATGCCCCTGTAAACAGAAGTCGTGGCTGTACGCACTAACTCGCTTGTTAAGAGCGTTGAAACACTCGAATGCCCTTGATAACTTGGGTGACTGCCTGTCCAAAATTACAGCTTAGAGGTAAAGTTGGCAGGTAATGTGAGTACAAGACGCGGCTTCAATTTCTTGGGTAAAAAGAGGAGCAATCACATCTTCCCCACTGTGGCAGCCAGTCCATCGACCGAAGCGAAATTCAATGACATCACCGTCTACAGGACTCATTACTTCTCCCGTTACGGAATCAACCACAGCTAAAGCGACTGGTGGTTGCGGATGCCCTAGCACCACCGTAGAAATGGACGAAAAACTCAAGGAACGTATTGCTCAACATCCTTGCTATAGTGAAGACGCCCATCATCATTACGCCCGGTTGCACGTTGCCGTCGCTCCTGCCTGTAACATTCAGTGCAACTACTGCAATCGTAAATACGACTGCGCTAACGAAAGTCGTCCGGGAGTTGTCAGCGAGTTGCTGACGCCAGAAGAGGCAGCGCACAAAGCTTTGGTGATTGCAGGTAAGATTCCGCAAATGACAGTGTTGGGAATTGCAGGTCCTGGAGATCCACTGGCAAATCCAGAAAAAACTTTCCGCACTTTTGAGTTAATTGCAGATAAAGCACCAGATATCAAACTTTGTTTGTCAACCAACGGTTTGATGCTTCCCGAATATATTGATCGCATCAAGCAACTCAATATTGATCACGTCACCATGACAATTAACATGGTTGACCCGGAAATCGGAGCCGAGATATATTCTTGGGTTCACTACAACCGCAAGCGTTATAGAGGCATCGAAGGGGTTAAAATTCTCCACGAAAAGCAGATGGAAGGATTGCAAGCCCTGAAAGAAGCCGATATCTTGTGCAAAGTCAACTCAGTGTTGATTCCAGGCGTGAACGATCAGCATTTGGCAGAGGTTAATAAAGTTATTCGTGAAAAAGGTGCATTCCTGCATAATATTATGCCGCTGATTTCTGCACCAGAACACGGCACCCACTTTGGTTTGACAGGTCAGCGCGGTCCTACACCGAAAGAAGTGAAGGAAGTGCAAGACAACTGCGCTGGTAATATGAAAATGATGCGTCACTGCCGTCAATGTCGTGCTGACGCAGTGGGGTTACTGGGTGAAGACCGTAGCCAGGAATTCAGCAAAGATAAATTCATGGAAATGACTCCAGAATATAACTTTGAAAAACGTCAAGAAGTTCGCGCAGGCATTGAGAAGTTTCAAGAAGAATTAAAAACAGCTAAAGAAAAGGCACAAGCTGCCAAGAAATCTGTCAAAACTGAGAAAATCCTAGTTGCAGTCGCAACCAAGGGAAGCGGATTGGTCAACCAACACTTCGGTCATGCCAAAGAATTCCAAATTTATGAAGTGGATGGCAATGACGCTAAGTTTGTTGGTCATCGCAAAATTGACCACTACTGCCAAGGCGGATTTGGCGAGAAAGCCACTCTAGACAACATCATCCAAGCGATCGCTGATTGTAAAGCAGTTTTGGTTTCCAAGATGGGAGATTCTCCCATGGAAAAATTGGCAGCAAAGGGAATACAGACTGTTGAAGCTTACGATGCTATTGAGAAGGTGGCTTTAGAGTTTTACGAACAATGGAGTAAGGATAGTTAGTTGTTGGTTGTTAGTTGTTAATTAACTGTTCTATTAACCACTAACTCCACTCCTCTTAACCGAGAACCATTACCTAAAGAGAACAATCATGGCATACAAAATTACCAGTCAGTGCATTTCCTGCGATCTGTGTCTATCTGCATGTCCCACAGGTGCATTCAAAATAGTTGATGGTGTTCGCTGGATTGACCCAAACCTTTGTACAAACTGCGTTGGTGGTGTTTATACCGTAGCTCAGTGTAAAGCTGGTTGTCCCACCTGCGACGGTTGTGTAAAAGACAATGGCGATTACTGGGAAAGCTGGTTTGTTAATTACAATAAACAAATAGCAAAGTTAACAAAAAAAGAAGATTACTGGGATCGTTGGTTTCACACTTACTCGCAGAAATACTCCGAACAGTTACAAAAGCATAAAGTTAATTATTAGTTGTTAAGAGTCAAAAGTTAACGACTAATCGCTAGTCGCCACATATGTTACATTAAATTTGTCAGCAATGCTAAAGAACTGCATTTATCTCGATAGTAATGCCACCACTAAGGTAGACCCAGAAGTTGTAGAGGCGATGCTGCCCTACTTGACAGATTATTACGGCAACCCCTCGAGTATGCATACCTTTGGTGGGCAAGTCGGTAAAGCCGTTAAGCAAGCACGGGAAAAAGTTGCAGCTTTACTCGAATCTGAAGAATCAGAAATTATCTTCACCAGTGGAGGCACAGAAGGAGATAACGCCGCTATTCGTTCCGCACTATTGGCGCAGCCAAATAAGCGACACATTGTTACCACGCAAGTTGAACACCCAGCAGTCTTAAGTGTCTGCAAGCAGTTGGAATCGCAGGGTTATAGCGTTACCTATCTTTCGGTGAACCGTCAGGGACAGTTGGATCTCGATGAACTGGAAGCTTCGCTCACAGGTAACACCGCTTTGGTGACGATTATGTATGCCAATAATGAAACCGGTGTAGTTTTCCCAATTGAGCAAATTGGGTTAAGATCTAAAGAGTGTGGCGCTCTGTTCCATGTCGATGCAGTGCAAGCTGTCGGGAAAATCCCTCTGAATATGAAGACGAGCACCATTGATATGTTGACCCTTTCTGGGCATAAGATTCATGCACCTAAAGGGATTGGAGCTTTGTATCTACGGCGTGGAGTGAGATTCCGTCCTCTAATCCTTGGCGGAAGCCAACAACGCGGAAGACGTGGGGGAACAGAGAATGTTTCAGGAATCATTGCTCTTGGCAAAGCTGCTGAATTAGAACGACTGCACATCCAAGAGGCGACTGCCAGAGAAAAGCAATTGCGCGATCGCCTAGAACAAACCCTCATGGCGACAATTCCTGAGTGCGAAATCAACGGGCATCCTACTCAAAGACTGCCTAACACTGCTAACATTGGTTTCAAGTATATTGAAGGTGAAGCAATTCTGCTTTCGTTGAACCAACACGGTATTTGTGCTTCTTCTGGTTCTGCTTGTACTTCTGGATCTCTAGAACCATCTCATGTCTTGCGGTCAATGGGCTTACCCTACACGATTTTACATGGTTCTATCCGCTTCAGCCTTTCCCGTTTCACTACAGAGGCCGAGATTGATAGAGTTTTAGAAGTCATGCCCGGTATCGTAGAGCGTCTTCGTGCCCTCTCACCCTTCAAAAATGATCAAGCTGGTTGGCTGCAACAACAAGCACTAGCCCATCGCTAATAATCAATGGCTAGTAGCAATTAGCTATTAGCTAACAATCCGCACATCCGCTCATCCAAAATTCAAGATTCAAGATTATTTATGTGGGAATATACAGATAAAGTATTGGAATTCTTCTATAATCCTAAAAATCAAGGAGAATTAGAAGAGACTGGTGAAGCTGGAATTAAGATTGCTACTGGAGAGGTCGGTAGCATAGCTTGCGGAGATGCTCTGAGACTGCATCTGAAAGTAGAAATTGAGAGTGACAAAATTCTCGATGCCCGTTTTCAAACTTTTGGTTGCACAAGTGCGATCGCTTCTTCAGAAGCTCTGGTAGAATTAGTAAAGAACCTCACTTTAGACGAAGCCCTTCAGGTGAGCAACAAAGACATTGCCAATTACCTTGGTGGATTGCCCGAAGCGAAGATGCACTGCTCGGTTATGGGGCAAGAAGCGCTAGAAGCTGCAATCAACAATTACCGAGGCATTGTCAAAGAAGTTCATGAAGAGGATGATGAAGGCGCTCTAATTTGTACCTGCTTTGGTATAACTGAAAATAAAATTCGGCGTGTCGTTGCAGAAAACAACTTGACGACTGCTGAAGAAGTCACAAACTATGTGAAAGCTGGTGGCGGATGCGGCTCTTGTTTAGCAAATATTGATGATATCATTACATCAGTGCAACAATCTGCTGTCCCCGTGAGTGCTTCTCCGAACAAAACGACGACTGAAAAGCCATCCAAACCGCTGACTCCGGTGCAAAAAATATCTCTGATTCAAAAAGTTTTGGATGAAGAAGTCAGACCCGTTCTCATGGCTGATGGCGGAGATGTGGAACTGTACGATGTTGATGGCGATCGCGTCAAGGTGATGCTTCAAGGTGCTTGCGGTTCCTGTTCTAGCAGTATGGCAACTCTCAAAATTGCTATCGAAGCTCGGTTGCGCGATCGTATCAGCCAAGACATTGTGGTTGAACCAGTTGAATCTTTAGTTACTCTTTCAAAATGAGGAGTTTGGTAATATAGGGGAATGGGTAATAGGTTATGGGACACCAATTCCCACTCCCCGTAATATGCAGTCTTCCTGAAACACCAAGTAGGATTCGATCCATAGACGTTAATTGCTAATGGTGAGACCAGTCCCTACGGCGGGAAACCCGCCGTAGGGAACTGGCGAACCCGAAGGGTTAATCGTGAATAGTGAGTAGCACTACCACAATTAACAATTAACAAAACAAAAACTCGCTTCAAAGGTAAAGGATATGGATACATTATTCAACAAACTTGGTGGACAGCAAGGTATCGACCAAATAGTGGATGAGTTTTACAAACGCATCATGGCTGACAGCACTCTCAATCCATTTTTTGCTCATACAAACATGGACAAGCAACGTCATCAACAAGCCACTTTCTTTTATAAGATTTTTGATGGTCCAGACCAATACAATGGTCGTACAATGGAGACAACACACACTGGCATGAATCTACAGCAGCCACACTTCGATGCTATAGTGAAGCACCTCAATGAGGCAGTGGCTGTACGTGGGTTGTCAAGAGAGGACACAAACGCTGTTCTTACTCGCGTTGCATCTTTGAAAGACGCGATTTTGAACAGATGAAAGACTTAGGCATTGATTGAAGACGAATAGCACTTGAGTCCTATTTGGTGTTTCAGGAAGATAGCACATTATTGTGTACTTGTAAAGTATTTATCAAGAGAAAATTACTGAAGAACTAAATGTTATTACTAAAAGTTTCTGTTGTAGAGCGATCGCCCCCTGGCGAGGTTCTATAAACGGTCACCACTGTAACCCAACAGGTGTGACACCTCATAACAGACCCACCAACCAACCAATTGCAGGAGATCAAAAATCATGTCCGACGAAAAAATTAGACAGATAGCTTTCTACGGTAAAGGCGGTATTGGTAAATCCACCACCTCCCAAAACACCCTTGCCGCTATGGCAGAAATGGGTCAGCGCATTCTGATTGTGGGTTGTGACCCCAAAGCAGACTCTACCCGTTTGATGCTACACAGCAAAGCTCAAACAACCGTTCTCCACTTGGCTGCTGAACGTGGTGCTGTAGAAGACTTAGAACTGCATGAAGTCATGCTCACAGGTTTCCGTAATGTTCGTTGCGTGGAATCTGGTGGTCCAGAGCCTGGTGTTGGTTGCGCCGGTCGGGGTATTATTACTGCAATTAACTTCTTGGAAGAAAACGGTGCTTACCAAGACGTTGACTTTGTATCCTACGACGTATTAGGTGACGTTGTGTGTGGTGGTTTTGCTATGCCTATTCGTGAAGGTAAAGCACAAGAAATCTACATCGTAACTTCTGGTGAAATGATGGCGATGTATGCTGCTAACAACATCGCTCGTGGGATTCTGAAGTACGCTCATAGTGGTGGCGTGCGCTTGGGAGGTTTGATTTGTAACAGCCGTAAAGTTGACCGGGAAATCGAACTGATCGAAACCTTGGCAGAGCGCTTGAACACCCAGATGATTCACTTCGTACCTCGCGACAACATCGTGCAGCACGCAGAATTGCGCCGGATGACCGTCAACGAGTACGCACCTGATAGCACTCAAGGTAATGAATACCGTACACTTGCTAAGAAGATCATCAACAACGATAAGCTCACCATTCCTACACCTATTGAAATGGACGAACTAGAAGAATTGTTGATTGAATTCGGTATTCTCGAAAGCGAAGAAGAAGCAGCAAAATTGATTGCCGCAGACGCAGCTCAAGTCGCTGTAAAATAACTCCCCACTTAAAGGAAAAAGGAAAGAACACCATATCTTACCTTTGACCTTTTACCTTTCATCTCCCCCAACCACTGAGGGGACGACGAGTCCCCTATTCCCAGATCCTAAAGAACTACAGAGACAGAATATGACACCTCCAGACAAAGAAACTTTAGACTTAGATTATGCTGACCAAGCAAAATCCGTTCAAGAAAGAAAAGAAGTAATTAAAGAAGTTCTCGACGCTTATCCCGAAAAATCTAAGAAAAAGCGGGAAAAGCACCTGAACGTATATGAAGAAGGCAAGTCCGACTGCGGCGTTAAGTCCAACGTCAAATCACTTCCTGGTGTGATGACGGCTCGTGGTTGTTCTTACGCTGGATCGAAAGGTGTGGTTTGGGGTCCAATCAAAGACATGATCCACATCAGCCACGGTCCCGTAGGTTGCGGTTACTGGTCCTGGTCTGGTCGTCGTAACTACTACATTGGCACCACAGGTATTGACACCTTTGGTACAATGAACTTCACTTCCGACTTCCAAGAACGGGATATTGTGTTCGGTGGTGACAAAAAGCTCATAAAGCTGATCGCAGAACTCGATGAACTCTTCCCTCTAAACCGTGGTGTTTCAATTCAATCTGAATGTCCCATCGGTCTAATTGGGGATGACATCGAAGCTGTCTCTAGAAAAGCATCAAAAGAGATTAATAAGCCGGTTGTTCCCGTGCGTTGCGAAGGTTTCCGGGGTGTTTCTCAGTCCTTGGGTCACCACATTGCTAACGACATGATTCGTGACTGGGTATTCACAAGAGCTGATCAGGCGAAGAAAGACGGGACATTGAACTTCGAGTCTACTCCCTACGACATAGCAATCATCGGTGACTATAACATCGGTGGTGATGCTTGGGCGAGCCGTATGTTATTAGAAGAACTCGGCTTGCGCGTTGTTGCCCAGTGGTCAGGTGATGGCACCATCAACGAGATGTTGATGACACCAAATGTGAAGATGAACCTGATTCACTGCTACCGGTCGATGAACTACATCAGCCGTCACATGGAAGAAGCTTACGGTATACCCTGGTTGGAATACAACTTCTTTGGTCCTACCAAGATTGCTGAATCCTTACGGGAAATCGCTTCCAAATTTGATGAGAAGATCCAAGCAAATGCTGAGAAGGTCATCGCCAAGTACCAGCCAACAATGGACGTGATTCTTGAGAGATATCGTCCACGTCTGGAAGGCAAAACTGTCGCCATGATGGTTGGTGGTTTGCGTCCTCGCCACGTCGTGCCCGCTTTCCAAGATTTGGGTATGAAGATGGTCGGTACTGGTTATGAGTTTGCTCATAACGACGACTACAAACGTACCACCGAATACATTGAAAACGGCACGATCATTTACGACGACGTTACCGCCTACGAATTCGAGGAAATCGTCAAGGCAATTAAACCCGACTTAATCGCCTCTGGTGTGAAAGAGAAGTACGTCTTCCAAAAGATGGGTCTTCCTTTCCGTCAAATGCACTCTTGGGATTACTCCGAACTTAGCAATCGTGCTTCAAAGTCAGGTAGAGCAAGGTTTTTTAGCGGCAGAAGAAAAAAGAGCCTATTTCTAGCCTAAATATGAATTATCAAATTGCGGAATGACCATATCTCTTTGACGATGAGCCAGATAAAAACCCGATTCTGCCTAGTTTGGCGGATTAAAGTAAATCTGGAATCAAGACAAACTGTAAATTTAAAAACTTTTCTGATTGATATTTTATTAGACTAAATTTTAAGATCTATAGCAGTCCTAAATCATTCGCGAAAGACAAGATCCCCGACTTCGTAAGAGTTGTTGGGTATCTGTGTCTTTAACTTTTACAGTTTTCACCCAGATTTATACATGGAAGCATTGTGCCCAACCATAAATGCCTGAAGCTTATTCTAAATAATGGTTTGAGCATATACGTTGGCGTAGCCAGCCGTGGGCATCGCCAGAACACGAAGTCTGTAAAGAATCAGAGGGAAAGTGCATAAGTTCATTTTGCTTCCATTTATTAAAGATACAGAAGGAAAGCGATTCTCGCTTAACTGACATAAAAGCAAATTAGATATGTCTTAATGTACATAATCTAAATTCTTTGAATTTCAACCACTTTCTACACAATTTCCACATTCAGGATCATCCAATCATGCTTGTTTCCACTTTTGAAGTTCTCCTCAAACCACAATTTCCTAAAGATGTTCTACTTCCAGCAGGAGGTCAAGATATCTCAAAACTTAGTCGTACAGTGATCCAAGGTTATTTCTTGACTCTTGCCAATGTCAACTTTTTTGATGTGACAGTATCTCTCATATTTACAGTAGAGTTTCCAAAAGACACAACACCCGAACTACCTAAGAGTTTTCAGGACTTTATCGATGCTGTAGATATAACAGGGAAAAATCTTTTTCCAGGGAATGACCCACAAGCTAAACTCATTCCCGAACTAATTCCACAACATGACAAAGCGCGGATTACGTTCACTATTCCTAAGAATGCCACAAGTTTAGTTATCTTGCAGCCCGATTTTATTTCCCAACCACAATTACTTAAAAGTACTAACTTTGAAGCTCGTGGATATGTGGAAATCTTCATCTCATCGCAATCAAGTTCAGCCTCTGCACAACTTTTAGTCACACCCCAGTTGCGAGGAACATTCTATAAGGATTTGAGTGCTACTAATTTTAGTGATATAGGTCTTGATCAAATTGCTTATGATCTTCCTACAGCAACTGGAGCCTCTCTTTTTAATTTTCAGCTGAGTAAAGTTCCTACTCCTGGCGCAACATATGTAGTGCAACAAGGCGACTTTTTATTCTCAATAGCTGAGAAAGCTTATGGAGATGGTAACAAGTTTAATGTAATTTACGAGGCTAATAAAGATGTGATTGGACCTGACCCAAAAGTGATTATACCTGGGCAGGTAATTTTTATTCCCACACTATAAGGGAATAATAACTTTGGTGTGTTTAACACGCCAAAGTTATCAATAATGGTGCGTTACGTCTGTGCTATAGCGCACCATACAGAGATTTATACAAGTGTTGCAGAGTCTTAGAACTATGACCTAATACCAAATCTATGTGAAGCTGCATAGAATAATTACATTGTCCAGCAAGAGTTTGAACTGTATTATTCTGTGCATCTTCATAAAAAATTGGTATAAGATGTTGAACTAAAAACATTAAATTTTGAGCAGTTATCAAAACTACTTTTTTTGTGTGATTTCGATTCAATTCACTGTATTTTTATAAGTTTGTCACGTTACGACATAATAGATAATATGAATATCCATCTGAGATTCAAACCAGTTTCTCATAGTTGGGTTGCACTTCATCCACAACCTAAAGGCGTAATTCAATTCATTGCAGGGGCTTTTTTTGGTACGTTTGGGCCCATGCTTTTCTATCGCTATCTACTTCAGTGTTTATTCGCTCAGGGGTATACAATTATCCTCTTACCGTTTAATTTTACTTTTAACCATTATCAAGAAGCTGGTTTTCTCATCAGAGAACAGTATCAAATTCTGCCAGAGCTTGTAAGGATGGCAAGGAAGGAGGGCTATGATTATGAAGCGTATCTAGATGATCAGAACTTTTCTTGGATTGGACATAGCCTTGGCTGTAAATATATTTGTCTGTTAGAAGCATTTAGTGCGCTACCCAATGAACCACAAGATAGAGAACAGTTGATTCGGAAACTGCTGTCTAAGACTGCTCCTGAGGCA
This sequence comes from Rhizonema sp. PD37, assembly GCA_029379215.1. GTDB lineage: Bacteria > Cyanobacteriota > Cyanobacteriia > Cyanobacteriales > Nostocaceae > Rhizonema. Next base: position 2,754 of record JAQYWO010000111.1, on the reverse strand, counting down.
CAGATCCAAAGTATCATTGCAGACATTAGCATCCTTATTGATGATCTGACGCGAAAAGTTGTTGAAGTTCGCAAACTAATACACGTTTACGTGAACCGTGATGTTAAAATCGCTAGCACCTTTATCAAAGGGCAGAGATCTATCCTATTAGCTCCTGATATTACTGGCACGGCCAGCGCAATTCGACCTCAATTTTTAGCGAATTTGCTCGATGAGATTGGCTGGGGTGTGAAACCAACTCCTGAACAAACCTATGACTTAATCAGAGAGAGCGATCTATTTAATCTCCTGGGGTTAATTAGTTTCCAATCAGATAATATTGCTAAATCAACCTGTAAGTCGTTTATTAATACGCTGAAGAAACCGCCAAGAGATTTTTCAAAAACTTTAGAAGGTGGACATTTAAAACCTCTAGGTATCCGATTGGGAAATCATGTCCTCAATCTTTTTAATAGACTGGCGATTGAATCAGTTGAAAAACGAAATAGAAAATTTGAGTTTTATGTGATTCAATTGCTCAAGGAACTGGAAAAATTTCAACAGGAAAAGGAGAGAGCAAAGAATGAAGGTTTTAATGATTGAGCGCTTTCATTTGCTGTTCAGCGTAACGATATCCAGCGGCGCTTTCTTTGGGAGCAACCGCTTCAATTTGGTTCAACTCTTCAAGAGTCAGCTTAATGTCAGTTGCTGCAATGTTTTCTTCCAGGTAGCTCCGCCGTTTCGTACCCGGAATTGGTACAATGTCATTACCCTGAGCCAGTAGCCACGCTAAGGCAAGTTGGCTGGGTGTCACGCCTTTTTCTTTTGCGATCGCTTTCACCTGTTCTACAAGTTGCAAATTCTTGTAGAAATTCTCGCCCTGAAATCGCGGTGAATTTCTGCGATAGTCATCTTCAGCAAAATCTTCCGGATTGGTGAACTGCCCAGAGAGAAATCCACGACCGAGTGGGCTGTAAGCCACGTAACCAATGCCTAACTCGCGCACAGTCGGCAAAATCTCATCTTCTGGATCACGGCTCCATAGAGAGTATTCCGTTTGCAGGGCAGTAATCGGGTGAACTGCATGTGCCCGTCGAATTGTGGCAGGAGCTGCTTCGGACATACCAAGATAGCGGACTTTGCCCTGCTGTACCAGTTCTGCCATTGCCCCGATGGTTTCTTCAATCGGCACCGTTGGATCAACCCGATGCTGATAGTAAAGGTCAATTACATCAACACCCAAGCGTTGCAATGAAGCATCACAGGCTTGATGCACATATTCTGGTTTGCCGCTCACGCCCAAAAACTGACCATCGGTGCTACGGACGTTAGCGAATTTTGTAGCTAGCACAACTTGATCTCGGCGATCGCGGATTGCTTTGCCCACCAATTGTTCATTTGTGAAGGGACCGTACATATCAGCCGTATCTAGCAGTGTAACACCAAGTTCTAAAGCACGGTGAATTGTGGCGATCGATTCAAGCTCATCGCGCTCTCCATAGAACTCAGACATGCCCATGCAGCCTAGCCCTATTTCTGAAACTACCAGTTCTCTGCCAAGTTGACGTGTTTTCATTAAAGCTCTCCTGATTTAACTTTCGATTTTCAGTTTTATCTTGCGGCATGGGTCCATCATAAACGCGTATCAGCTTTTCTATAAATACACAAACCTCGCAGATGATTGCCTAATCCTCTCAAGCAAAACGCGGGTCAGGGAGAAAATTTCCTATAATGAGGGCATAAAAAGCTTTAAATTCAGTCAGGAAGTCAGCATGACGATTGAGATACTGAGCCACCAGAGCGCAATCAACAAATGTGCAGAACTAGCAGCATTGGTCGCTCGGCATACTGATGGCAAGGGAAAGGGTGCCCATGCCACCGCGATCAATCCCTTAGTTTTCGCGCGAGAATGTGATCCTTCCACAGCCATACTGTGTATCAACGAACCGCTGCTCGCTATTGTGGTGCAGGGCAAAAAAGAAGTGTTGCTGAATGAGGAAACCTATCGGTACGGCGTCGCCCAGTATCTGGTTGTCTCGGTAGATCTGCTGCTGAATGGATGTGTGATCGAGGCGTCACCCGATCAGCCCTATCTAGGATTTAGGCTGAAGCTAGATCCAGCCCAACTCTGTGACATCATTGCTCAAACGAACCCAGACATAGGTAAGTTTGAATCAGTCAGAGGCTGGTTCATCAGCGATGCCTCCCCATCATTGATTGATTGCGCCCTCCGGCTCACAAAGCTTTTGGATACACCACAGGATATCTCGTTTCTTTCTCCAATGATCATCCGCGAAATCTATTACCGCTTACTCATGGGTGAACAAGGCGAAGCGGTTCGTCAGATTGCTACCTCCGGCAGCAACATGCAGCGGATTGCTGAAGTTATCAAACGACTCAAAGTAGATTTTACAAAACCGTTGCGGGTTGAGGATCTTGCAGAGCAAGCGAATATGTCTCCGGCATCGTTCCACCGCCACTTCAAGGCAGTCACCTCAATCAGTCCCCTGCAATATCAAAAACAATTGAGACTATTGACAGCGCGTCAGCTGATGCTTGCCGAGAATGTCGATGCAACCCAGGCTGCTTATCAGGTTGGGTATGAAAGCACTTCGCAATTCAGCCGCGAATATGCTCGCATGTTTGGTGCGCCGCCCATCAGGGATATTGAACGGTTACGGATAGCTTGAACATTGGCTTAGGTTTGCAGAATGAGCAACAACTAAGAACAAAAGTATAAGCGATCGCCAAATCATATCATGTTCGCCTGAATAT
>JAQYWO010000525.1 GCA_029379215.1 Rhizonema sp. PD37 | reverse complement strand
GTTTAAGAATAAAAAGGCTAATATGTCTGCTGAAGATGGTAGAGATGTTCAAGTGAAAAAGTTGGAGCGATTTAAGTCAGTTACAGAACCGAAAAGGATTATAAACCAATGTCCTGAAATTGAGTTATGAATGAAGGCTTTTATCCTGTGGTTATTTATCCAACTTTGGTGAGCAGGTTTTGTGCAGAGAATCCCTTACCAATTCAAAATGTTGGTGCTACACTAAAGCTTATTCCTCCTGTACCGCCGCGAGCGCCTCAGTTTTATAAACAAGCTTATATTTGAGTGCTACAAGGGTGGCTAATTAGCTTGGTGGCGTTAGTGATAACTCAGTGGTTATTCGGGCTTTCATTAGTTGCGTTTTCCTTAGCTTTAGGTTCCGTTACGATTAGTGGAGTAGCACTTTGGTATTACTTGCGTCTGTGCGACTTTCAAGTAGAAACACGGTTGGCTGAGTATCAGCAGCAATTATCAGAGTATGAAAATCGTTACAACCATCGTTTGAAGTTAATGGCGACGGGTACTCAGAAGAATTCTTTACTGTTGCAAACTCGTCAGAAGAAGTTGAAAGCTTTGCTCAATAATCGTGTTCAATTGCCAAGGAATTCGAGTAATGCTCAGCAAGGGGTAAGTGAAAAGCAGTTTTTTCGCTATTTACTTCGTTACTTCCCGACTGTTTGTCAGGGGATGGAATTTCAAATCCCTGATTCGTCTTTTCGTTACTCGGCTGATTTTGTTCTTTACCACCAGCAATCTGGTTTAGGTATAGATATTGAAATTGACGAACCCTATGAAGGGCGTACAGGAGAACCACATCATTGTTTAGATCAAGGCAAGGATAAACGTCGCAATCAATTTTTTATTGATAATAACTGGATTGTCATTCGGTTCTCTGAAAAGCAAGTTGTGCAACATCCGGATTCTTGCTGTAAAGTAATTGCTAATGCGATCGCGCAGGTTACTGGTGACTACAGTTGTTTAGTTTCTCTTCAAGATGTTCCTGCTTTGTTTCTTGATAAACAGTGGACGATTAAACAGGCAAAACGAATGGCGAAAACTAATTATCGGCAGTCGTATTTACCTGGAATTTCGTTCTCAAAACGTGGCTATGAAGCTAAGAGGAAGCAGCAAAAGTCGCGCAATTATCGTAAAATTAGATAATGTTGAAAAAAATTGTCTCAATTAATGTTACGAATTAATACAAAAGTGTGATTTCAATGGATTTGAACATCCAAAAAGAAGAATTTAGCTATGCATATATCTATGCTGTTGTATCAGCAGCGGGATATTCATGCCAAATAGCATCCAGATCTATAGATATTGGCGGGATTGACATCATTATTTCAGGTACAGAACAGGAATATTCGCTTTACCCACCTCGTCTCGAAGTACAAGTGAAATCTACTTCAATAGATGTAATGAGTGATGAATTTATTAGATATCCTCTCAAACTTAAAAACTATAATGAGTTAAGAAAGCAAAAAACTCTTGTACCTAAAATCTTGATTGTAGTGTTAATTCCCGACAATCCAACTAAATGGGTGAATCAGTCAGAAACCGAACTTTGTATGCGGCGTTGCGGGTATTGGATGTCACTAAAAGGACAAAGAGAGACACAAAATACTGAAAGTGTGACTGTCTATTTGCCTCGCTTACAGTTATTTACAGTCAAAGCTCTTCAAGGTATTATGCAGCAAATCGAAACAGGTGGCACATTATGAAAGCAATTGTTTGTGATAATGATATTCTGAAAAGTTTAGATCCCTGCCAGGTGGCAGCTTATTTGCAATCTAAAGGATGGCACGAAAGAACCCGTGTTCCCACTCAAGTATCTAGTTGGACTAAAGACACTTTCAATGAAGATAAATTAAAGATTTATTTACCATTAAACCAGGATTTCGACGATTACCCTCGTCGAATGTATGAAGTGATGGAAATTTTGGAAAAGACAGAAAATCGCTCACAACTGGATATTTTGAGCGATTTAATCACGGTGGCTAAGAATATTGAAATTCAAGGACTCGTAACGCAAGTTCAAGCGTCAGCATATGTAAAAAGTGGTAACATTACAATTCAAGGCATTGTTGTAGATAAGTTGCGGAAAATCCATATCCAGTTAAGTAAAGCAGAATACAATGTAGCACTCATCGCTTATTCTGAGCGTTTGCCTATCATCTGCACTGGGGATTTAATCAAGGAGGATGGTTCGTTTATCCTGAAAAACTCGCGAAACTTTGGTTTATATCTAGAAGAGAAGACAAATTAACCGTAGTTTGACCAGAGCAAGGTACTTGACTTTTAAAGCGTGTTCAATCAGCTGTGAGTAAACAGCTTCTGACAAACAAAACTACTGTAAAAAAAGACGCTCTTGTTGGAGGTGTATCTGGGGAAAAGCAGTTATCAGTACATATGCACAGCGATTGAAAAAAGACGGGCGTTATTACAATTGTTCGCGAATCTACACAACCCTTTCACCTAGCTATTTTGTGCCAAAGAAGCTATGAGTTTTGTCTTGATTTCTCTAACTTCCTGTGAAAGCTGCCGATTTTTTTTCTCTGACAGACTGCGGTAGACAGCCTGACGCAATTGTGGAAGTTCTGGGATATTTATTTCGTGATTTCTTTTTAAAATAACAGAGGCAACATTCAGTGAATCTGGAGTAGACAGTTCCAGCAGCTTGATTAAATAGTTTAGATCGTACCTAGTTTGGCTTTCCATACTGTCAAAAAAGTAGATTTCATTTTAGCAAACCTCACTATAATACTTGAGTTAGTATAGAACCCATTTGAGATCTAAGAGTAACCGTTCACAGGATTCCGAAACGTTACCGGAAAAAATAGGTACACACTGATG
>JAQYWO010000110.1 GCA_029379215.1 Rhizonema sp. PD37 | reverse complement strand
GATCCTTATGGCAGGCCTCGCGATCGCCCGAGTGGGAAAACTTTTTGGTTTACTGGTGATCTAAATTACGATCCTGTAACCACTGCAATTTTATCTTTAAGTCTCATAGTTTCTTCTCCCTAGTAAATATTTGCTGCTGCTTTGAACGCAGCGATTGAATTCGGAAAACTAAGGCAGGCGTTTTTACTAGTGTCCCGCCCAAAGAATATCTATTTAACGAACCGCCAAGACGCCAAGGACGCTAAGAATACGATAGGTAATCTTGTAGCAGGAAGGGAGTAATTGTAAGTATTTAGGACTTACAATTACTCTTCTCTTACAAGAGCGTTCTTCTCTTCGAGACGCTTCGCGTTCGTCGTCAGACGTGGCGTCAGCCAAGGCACGGACAGATTCTTACGGAGGGAAACCAAAGCTGCGAACTGTCCTCGTCTTAGTGAATCAGCGCTGCAGGCGGGTTTCCCGCCGTAGGCGACTGATGTTAGCACAGCGTTAGCGAGGAACGAGCGTCACCCGGAGGGCGGTTCAATAAATTAAGCCGAGTGGCAAATGAATGTGTAAGTCCTAGTATTAACTAGCCTTACGCACTCGTCGCAAAGAATCGTTGTTTATTCATCTCGAAAAATATAAATTTTCGCTCGGATTCAGCAACGCTTTAAGGCAAGTCAGCTTCAGTTTCTTTTGTTGCGTTGGAACGATAGTCAGTTCACACTTTTGACTCAACATCAGGCGCACTTTTGGCTGGTTTTCTCCAGTCATGGTCACGCAGATATGATTCAAAGTCGGTCGGAGAAGGAAAATCGCGTTTCAATTCTGCTAAATCCGCTTTATAGCCAACGTTTTCAAACCAACGATACATCGTGGTTAATTCGGCTCCGACTTGCTGCTCAAACGCTTCAAACGGAATTTGTTGGTAGTTGACGGTTTTGCCCAGAACACGGCTGAACGCGGCAGCAATTTCCGTCATCGTCATGTCTACACTTGCGACTTCTTCCTCGCGGTTCAAGAAATCTGCAGGGCGCTCAAAAACCGAAGTGACCATTTTCCCGTAATCTTCTTCTGAAAGTTGCTGCAATTTCGTTTCGGGACTGAGCGGTTGGGAAAGCATTCCCTTTTCAATCATCGGGCGCATGGCGTTGTAATTGTAAAAGAAGAAAACCGGACGCAGAATCGTGTATGGCAAATTAATTGAGCGGATATATTCTTCGACTTGAAACTTGCTGTCGAAATGCGGAACACCTGTTTTGCGTTCTGCGCTACCCACTGAACTGTAGATGAAATGCTGAATGCCTGCTGCTTTCGCCGCGTCTGCGATCGCCTTGCCATCACGGATTTCGGCGTCCAATCCGTCTTGGAAGCTCTGCACCGAAAATACGCCAGAGACACCTTGCAGAGCGTACTCAAGTGAAGTGCGATCGCTAAAATTTCCCTCAATGAGTTCTGATCCTGCTTGTTTGAGTGCTTGAGCTGCAGGCTTGTTTTGATCGCGCACGAAAGCGCGAACCTTGAAATTTCCGTTCTGTAAAAGATGACGTGCCACCGCACCGCCCTGATTACCAGTGGCTCCGGTGACTAAGATGAGTCTTTCTGTGTTTAGAAGCTGTGTCATACGTGTTTTTTAATGCTATTTGTTTGAAGGTTCATTAAGTCCAAATAGTAGCTTGTGCATAAAAAGGAAAAAAGTAGTTAAAATTCAAAACAGTTATGCAAAAACTTCAAAAATGCGTCTGCGCTAATGGACAAGCTGAAAAGTCTGATGATTTTTATGCGCTCCGCTCAATGGAGCAGCTTTTCCGTGGCAGCACGACAGTTAGGAATGGCTCCTTCAGCCGTGAGTCGAGCCGTATTGCGCTTAGAAGATGAATTGGGGGTACGCTTGCTCCAACGCACGACTCGCAGTTTGACGCTGACTGAAGAGGGCAACCGATTTTATGAACACTGTCAGCAAATTCTCAACGACTTGGAAGAAGCCGAACTCGAAGTCAAACAATCGCAATCAATGCCTCTCGGAACATTGCGGCTTGATCTGAGCTTTGTGTTTGGCAAAATGCATATCGCTCCGGCTCTGCTACGATTTTCCGCACAATATCCAGAGGTAAACCTAAATGTTTCTTTTAATGATCGCTTGATCGACTTAATTGAGGAAGGCATTGATGCGACTGTACGGGTTGGAAACAGCAGCGATAGCAGTTTAATCATGCACCATTTGGCAAATACAGGCTTCATCACTTGTGCCTCGCCGCATTATCTCGCCCAGTATGGTACGCCCACAACACTCACAGAACTTTTGCAGCATCGTTGTGTTAACTTTATCTTTCAACAGACTAGGCGAGAAGCTAAATGGAAGTTTGAACTTGATGGAAAAGCGATCAACCTTCCCGTTGACAGTTATCTACAATTTGATAATTCAGAAGTCATTTTAGCGGCAGTCATTCAAGGAGCCGGAGTGGTTCAACTTCCCAAATTTATTGTAGCTCAGGCGATCGCGCGTGGAGACCTGCAACCGATTCTCCAATCCTACGCGACTCAACTTAGATTACCAATCTCAGTGTTGTATCCGCAAAAACGCTATCTCTCAGCTAAAGTTCGCGTCTTTGTTAAATTTATGACAGAATTAGCGGCTGCATTAAAGCGAGTTGATGTTGTAGATTGAAGGGCTGATAATATATCATGGTCGATCACTAAGCATAAGTCGTGAGATACGAGTAGACGAAAGTACTTTTTATCACAAATACTATTTTAGCTTTTAAATTGTATTTATACCTCAATCTAATGAATGATAGAAATTTTTAGCCTTTCACTAAAATCTTTCCGACTTCTTTACTTTTATCAATTATATTGAATTTACAAACAACTAGGGTTGTCTTTCTACCACTCAATCGTAAAAAATGTAGTCATATTGGCTACAATCTTACACCATGAAAATCAAGTATTTTCTAGGTGGTTTATGTAGCAGTATCCGTAACAATTTATCGCTGTTAGATTGCTGCTTGCGAGCAATTAACATTATGCTTGGTGAAACTATAGCGCTTCTCAATTGGGTTAATTACAATGTTTTGAGAGAGTGAACAGTCGTTTACCCCTACAGTGTATTGTATCCAAACGAGAACTGCTATAGTACAAGGAGACAGGAGTCAGCCCTTCCTGGGTAAGTAAAAAGACAGGAATCAGGAGACTAGAGATTGAATTTCAGCCTACTTCTGATTGTCTGGTTATTTACTATTACAGGAAATCAGGAGTTTGAAAGGCGATCAGCTTGAGGCGTTTGTCAGTGCTATATACTTTTAAATAGTATTTAAAAGTGCTAAAAACTGCATGACTGCCATGTAGGGAAGAACGGGTGTACCTTACTGGAAAGTCATGCAGGTGAACGCTCTGACGATTGATTCATATTTTGCCAACATTTTTGAAATTGGCATGAGAAGAAAATCAAGATCCCCTTTTTGCTCCTTTCTCGCTATACATGAATACCAATAGATATAAGAGTGAAAACTAATTATGCGGTTGTTGAAATCCTTGCTAGGGGAGAACGGCCGTGACGCTCCTGACGCTCGTTCCGACGCTCGTGCCTCGCTACAGCACTTCCTGCTGTTATGAAGTACAGTATCCACTCCCTCCACTCCCTCCTTCTCGACCCTTTCAGCACTAAATATGTACCTCAAAATAGCGGAAACTGCTGTAACGCTTTGCTATCGCTACCGCTTTGAAGATCGCTAACGCAGTCCCCTAGGTCAGTTTAACCTTCCTGCAGGGCTGTCTCACCGTTTGCCCCTACGTCATTTCCGGAGATATCTAATATATAAAACCGCCTTAGCGCAGCCATGCCCGAAGGGCTTTAGACGCCAAGAAAGCCAAGTTTGAAGATTAGATAGGTAATCTTACTGCGGTTCGGGAGTAACAGGAGGCACTCCTGTGCTGAGGTTCCCTGTTTTGAGGGGAGTAGCGTGGTTTTTTCCGATCTTCACGATTCACTCTCACTGTATTGTCATCTAGGGTGCAAATAAATATGAACAATTAACAGCTAATTGCTCTAATAATGAAAAGGCTAGTTTACGCTGCTGCATTCAACTTATTAATGGTGAATGTATGTGTTGCAAATCCAACTACAACTGCTTATACAACAACTATTAAAAAGGTAGATGTACTTCCTTCTATCTTTGGAGAAGTCGCATTTCCTAAACGTTGTCGTCCCAGCATTGCCAGCAATGTGAGATATTCTTTCAAATTACAAGTTCCTAGCAATGGCAATGCTCTTGAACAAATCAATATTAGAGTACCAGAGGGCTTAGATGTAAGCAAAAAGATTAAAATTCATGACCAATTTAGACAGCGTATTGCTACTGATGTGTCGATTAATAGAGTTAAAGGTAGTGACGTTGTTACGCTCAAGTTTTCCGAACCAGTCGATCCTGGAACCATTCTCAATATTGATATGAACAATGTTAGAGTCTTGGGTGTTTCTAACGCTTGGTTATACGCGCTTTCCGTTAGACTTGTTGGTTACGATGCAGATATCCCCATCGGATTAGTCAGATATGGAATCTATTGACGTAAGTCACCTCTATAAAACTAACTCACAACTAACAGCGAATCATTAACAGTACCAAATACTTGCTTAGTTACAGCTTAGACTTAAAGCGAAATTGAGCGTGAATAAACTAATTGATCGACTCATTGCTTTCGCCTTCCACAACCGCTATATTACCCTAGTAATTACCTGCGTACTGTTGGTAGTAGGGTACGGAGCGTTCCGGACTTTGGAGATTGAAGCGTATCCAGACTTCACAACTCCACAAGTGAGTGTGATTACAATTCTACCAGGTAAAGCTGCAGAAGAAATGGAACGACTGGTAACAGTACCTTTGGAGAAGGAATTAAATGGTATCCCCAGTGAGACAGGCTTACGTTCTACCTCATTTCTAAACTTATCGGTTATTCAGGTGAGTTTCGAGGACGGCATATCAACTCAAATTGCTCGCCAGCAGGTATTGGAACGAATTGGGACAGCAGATATTCCTAGTGATGCCAAGCCCCAACTGGACGCAGATAGCAGTGCTGTCGGGGAAATATACCGCTACACTGTAGAATCAAATCTTTATTCAGGAATGGATCGCAAAGCCATTGAAGACTGGGATCTAGAAAAAGCCTTTCGGCAAATTCCCGGAGTCATTGATGTTACCAGTTGGGGTGGGCCGATCAAGACTTACCAAGTGAATGTTGATCCTGATCGGATGAAAGCTTTGGGCTTGAGTATAGATCAAGTTTATCAAGCTTTGACAAATGCTAACGCTACTACAGGCGGTAACTATATAGAGAAAAACGGTCAGGCTTATGTCATCCGGAGTCTCGGGCTATTAAAAAATATTGATGATATCAATAGAGTTGTGATTACAGCCACTCAAGGAGGAACGCCAACCCGAATTAAAGATGTTGCCACAGTCGATGTTGGACCTGGAGTTCGTCTGGGTCAATTCGGCAAAAACCGGGATAATGATGATGTCATGGGCATTGTACTGATGCGGCGCGGCGAAAATCCTTCGCGGGTGATCGAACGCCTCTACGAAAAGTTCCCAGAAATTCAGAATTCCTTACCGCAGGGAGTGCGTTTGGTTCCTCTCTACGACAGACTTCAGTTGGTACGCGAAACTCTCGAGACAGTCTTCCACAACTTGGGAGAGGGAATTGTGTTGGTAATCGGCGTCCTAATTGTATTCCTATTTGACCTCACTAGTGGTTTGGTGGCGGCAGCCGTTATCCCATTGGCATTGTTATTTGCTTTTATCTGCCTGAATCTCTTTCACATTCCCGCAAATCTACTCAGCCTAGGAGCTATTGACTTCGGGATTATCGTTGATGGCGCGGTGGTTATGGTAGAAAACGCTTTCCGCCGCTTGAGTGAAGAGGGGCATCATCTCCACGATCGCAAGAGTCGCAATAAACTGGTGTTAGAAGCAGCCCAGCAAGTAGGCCGCCCAATTTTATTTGCAACAAGTATTATTTGCTGTTGTTTTCTTGTGATCTTTGGCTTTAACGGAGTTGCAGGCAAGCTATTCCATCCTCTAGCCTTCACAATGAATTTCCAACTGTTGGGAGCAATGCTGATCTCCCTGACGATCATCCCAGTGCTGATCTCGTTTTTGATGACCCACAAACCTGTCATTGAGCGGGAAAGCCCGGTCGTTCGCTTGGTAGCATGGTTGTACAAGCCATCCTTACGCTGGACAATTAATCATCCGTGGCCTGTGTTGGTAGGCGCAGTAGCAGCGCTCGTGGTGGCAGTGATACTTTTTCTCAATACAGGCTCGGAGTTCCTTCCTGCTTTAGAAGAAGGTAACATCTGGCTGCGGGCAACAGTGCTGCCTCCGTCAATTTCACTAGAAGAGGGAATTGAAATTGCAAGGCTCGTCCGCGAAAAAATTGTCAAGTACCCAGAGATTAAAAACATCACCAGCCAGACAGGTAGCCCTGATGACGCTACCGATCCCAACTTATTCAGCAATATTGAGTTTCTCGTAGATCTTAAACCCACCACCGAGTGGCGATCGCAGTTCCACCGTAACAAAGAGGAACTTGTCAACGCCATGAACAAAGATCTCTCCACCATTCCCAACGTCGAGTACAACTTCTCACAGTACATCCAAGACAACGTTGACGAAGCAATTTCTGGGGCAAAAGGAAGTTTGGTAATCAAGCTTTTCGGTCCAGATCTTAACGTCTTGCAAAAGTTAGGAGACCAGATTACTACTATAATCCATCAAGTTCATGGCTTAGTGGATGTTGCGGACGAACAACTTCTCGGTCAACCCCAGTACCAAGTTGTTGTTGATCGCGATGCTGCTAGCCGCTATGGTTTGAATGTCTCAGATGTTGAAGATCTCGTCTCTACAGCTATCGGGGGCAAGACTGCTACTCAGTTAGTAGACGGAGAAAGACGCTTCAACGTGTTGGTACGCTTAGCCAAACAGTATCGCAACACCAAACAGGCAATAGACAACCTGCTAATTAACCCACCAGGCTCCATTGGGCCAATTCCCGTTTCCTTGGTAGCTCATACTGAAGTTGCATCAGGTGCTTTAACAATTAACCGAGAAGAAAACGAACGCCGGATTGTGACAAAGGCAAACGTGCGCGGGCGTGACTTGGGTTCGTCTGTGGTAGAAGCGCAGCAAAAAGTTGCTCAACAAGTGCATTTACCAGAAGGTTATCGACTTGATTGGGGTGGGCAATTCAAATACCAGCAAGAGTCTAACCAACGCTTAATGGTGGTTGTGCCACTCACCCTCAGTTTGATATTTGTGATTTTAGTGTTGGCGTTCGGTTCGGCACGTTATGCGCTGCTGATTCTCGTCGCCGTACCATTAGCAGCAATTGGTGGGGTTGTGGCTTTGTCTGTTACCCACACTTACTTCAGCATTTCAGCCGGAGTGGGATTTATTGCCTTGACTGGAGTCGCAGTACAAAATGGTGTGATTATGATTGGCTATATTAACGAGTTGCGCCAGGAATGGAACAAATCCCCCAATCTGACATCGCAAGTCGCTTATATCGCCCTGACTCAGGTAGCAGCAAATTATAACGTCAAAACGATCAACTATTTGAGCTATTTGCACCCAGAGTGGAACTTCCCCACTAACTTAATCGCGAAAGCCGTCTACGAGGGTGCGTTGACGCGGATGCGTCCGGTATTAATGACGGCGACAGTAGCAATCTTAGGTTTACTGCCTGTAGCAACATCAAATGGCATCGGTTCACAAAGCCAGAAACCTTTTGCGATCGTCATTATTGGCGGATTAATCTCTGCTACTTTCCTGACTTTATTAGTGCTACCAACACTTTATAACCTTGTAGAAAACAAGACAAGTAAACATCATAAAAAAGGACACCCGCTCGTTCGCCCAATGACTTCTAAAGTGAAACTCTCTCGAAAGCAAGTCATTAAACGTTAATAATATAGCCGTGAAAACATTTATAGCGGATTTGATGATTGATGAGGTACACGCCTATTATGAGGGCGAACAGCCCTGACGCAAGGGAGCGCGTTAGCGCAGCGATCTCCCTTGTCTTCTCCCCTACAAACATTATGGTCTACTCCCAAATTAATGTAAATTTACCTATTTTCTCTTCAAATTTCTTGGCGCTCTTGGCGTCTTGGCGGTTCATAGAATTAGGTATTTTCCAGGCAGATTGGTGATGGAAAAAAAGGTAATTATTGTTTCTTCCCATCACCCATTCGTTACATGATGAATAAGAATAATCTATGATGCAGCCCCGCCACTTTTATATTTTATGTCTTTTTTTGCTGAGCTTGCTGAGTGGCTGCGTTCAGCAAAAAAAGACTGCCAATATTCCAACATCTCCAAAAGCTGCGGGAAATCCACTGCAAATACAACCAGATAGTATTTCTGAGTTACCTACAGCCCCTCCACCGCAGTTAGGGAGTCAACCTCAACAAAGTAAAATTCCTGAGTTTCCTTTTCCTACAGCTTCTCCACAGCAGTTAGAAAGTCAACCCCAACAAAATGTCCAAGAGAGCAAAATTTCTAAATATACACAAACCCCTACACCTGTTCTACTAACGAACAAACAGAGTCAGCAAATGGGGTTAAACATCAACTCAGCAATTATAGAACCTTTACCAAACATCAAATCAACACAGCGAGTTCAGGCATCAGAACAGAATCATGCCGAACAGAAGCTCCTGAACAAGAGAATACCAAATGAGATCGCCAAACCTCAAACCATCGGCAATTCTATATTCCGTCTCAGCCTTAGCGAAGCTTTCAAGAGAGCAGATGAGAGAAATCCCGCATTACTAGCAGCCCATCGCAATCTCGACATCAGTGCTGCTGGTATTACTATTGCTGGAGTGCGTCCCAATCCCCAGTTGGCTTTTCAATACGGTTTCGGTAAAGTCTATACAGTCGGCGCTAACCCCCAACAGGTGGGTATCACGCAAAACATTGAAATGGGTGGCAAGCGCTCTAAACGTTTATCTCTGGCTAATTCGCAGTATCAGCTAACATTTTTACAGTATAGTTATACACGCTTTGATCTCCACAGTCAAGTGCGTCGAGCTTATGCTGAACTGGCAGCAGCTGAAGCCAGTGCTCGCTCACAACAAGAGCAGAATCTACTGCTCCAAAGGCTAGTGTTTATTGCCCGCAAGCGCTTTGAGGCAGGAGCAGCTCCGGAAGCCGAGGTGCTACAGGCTCAACTGGCACTCACCCAGACAGAACCCCAACTCAGGCAAGCCTTGCTCCGCATCCAGCAGGCACGCATCCAACTCAATGCCTTAATGGGAGATAGCCCTGCACAGAATGTCGAGATCAATGATCCAGGAATTTTCAACGTAGTTACTAAGGCAGTTAAAGTTGTCAAAAAGACGGAACTGGTATCTACACCTGATGTTCGATTGCCAACAATCAATGAATTGCTGGCGCGTGCTTATGAGGAGCGCTTGGATTTTAAGGCTGCTCAACAACAGACTACTGTGGCGCAGAGGCAGTTGCGCCTTGCCAAAGCCCAACGTACCCCTGATCTCCAACTAAGCGGTGGGTATCTGTTCACCACCGTTGATCCTCCAACAAAAAACACGAGTGGTGTGTACTTTGGGGCGGCAGTCAACTTACCCATTTTCTACAATCAACAAGGAGAAGTCGCACAGGCACGAGCTTCCCTTGAGCAATCGCAACAGCAAGAAAATGTTGTGCAGTCACAAATTGCTGTCGATGTGCGTGCAGCGTACCAGTCATTACTCATTGCTCGTGAAACAATCCGCAAGTACCAATCCCGACTGCTGCCTGATTCTCGGGAGGTATTAGCCTTAGCTCAGGAAAGCTACCAAGTTGGTAAGACAAACCTAGCGAGTGCGATCGCGGTGGAGCAAGCAGATCAACAGAATCGCTCGGCTTACGTAGATGCAGTCACTGCCTACCAAAATGCCTACGCGGATCTGGAAAAAGCGGTTGGTAATCAATTATCGTTTTGAGAATTGGTATGATCAAGTCACCAAAGAAAGGCAGAGGGCAGAGGGCAGTAGGCATTCGGGAAGATAATGTTTTCCCTCTGCCACTCGGGTTTGAAGCCCCTAAATTTATTTATGAAAATTATCAAAGAATTTTTTCCGAGACGTTTAGTGCAAGGAAAAAGGCGTCCTTATTAAATCGAATATATTTATTGATGGAGATTCCTCCTGTCCTCTGCCTCCTGCCTTCTGCCTTCTTAAGGCGTTTTTGGCTCTTAAATTTATTTGCTCTGTGTTTTCTCTCTGGCTGCTCTGGGCAGAAGACTCCCAACTTTCTGCAAATGGTGTCAGAGAAGATTGAAAGACAAAAAGTCAAGATTCCTGAGATTCCTGCTGAAGCCGCACAACCACCTCAAGCCCCGACTTCTGTTTCACTGACTCCTGAACAAGAGCAGCAAATTGGGCTGAAGAGGGAGAGTGTAGAACTACAGCCTTTCCGGGTGACTTTACTTTCAACCGGTCGAGTTCAAGCAGCTGGTGATTCACTAGCACATATTTCTCCTCCAGTACCCGGAAAAGTCACCACTGTCTTTGTAGAATTAGGTCAACGCGTTAGAAAAGGTCAAACTCTGGCTCTAGTGAAGTCTGATGCGATCGGTCAAATTGAGTCGGATTTGTTACAAGCCTCTCTCCAGAATCAAGCCGATTTGAAGCAGGCACAGGTGCAACTCAATTTCTCCAAAGCAGTTTACGAGCGGGAACTGAAGCTCTTTGGCGATCGCATCTCAGCTAAGGCAGATTTGGAAGCGGCGCGTACCCAGTATGAGAAAGATGTCGCCAACCTGCAAGCAGTACAAACCAAGTTGCGCTCAGCAATCACTGTTGCTGAAGAACGCTTATCCCTGGCAGGAGCGACTGTGGGAGTGGCAGAGCAGGTTGTGCATACAGGGCATATTTCCCCTAATTTTATCGTCACCGCACCACGCGACGGTGTCATCATCAGCCGTACCATCAATCTTGGCGAACTCGCTGATCCTAGCAAAGAGTTGTTTACCTTAGCTGATCTGAGTCGGGTTTGGTTAGTGGCGGACGCTTACGAGCAGGACATTAACAAAATACGCTTAGGTCAGCCTGTTCAGGTGACTCTCGATAGTATACCTAACAAAGTCTTTTCAGGCAAGATCAATTATGTGGCCGATACTCTCGACCCTCAAACCCGGACGTTAACTATCAAAGCTGATGTCCCCAATCCCGGCTTAAATCTCAAACCGGATATGTTCGCACGTCTCCAGGTGCTGGTAGATAATGCCAACATACTTACAGTACCGCGCAGCGCTGTAGTGCGTAATGGTGATAATAATTACGTCTACGTTGAGACAGGAGAACACCGTTACGAAGAGCGTCTGGTGAAATTAGGAGATGATAACGGACAGTCTACCCAGGTAATCAATGGTTTGAAACTGGGAGAAACGATAGTCACTAAAGGAACTTTGGCATTACAGGGAACTGCTCTCAAAGCCAAAGATGGAGGCTAAGCAATTTGTGTATTTAGTAAGAGGTTATTTTCAGAATTATACGTATTTTTAGGGAAATTAAAAATGACAAAAAATACTAATACAGATAAATAATGCTTATTCAAATGGACATGATCTCAGCTAGTAGTGCGTTTTGGATAAGTTCGTAGTAAGCACTTTAGTGCTTAAAATTGAGCGATAAATCGCTCACTACGCACCCCTCAATAATTAATGACATGAACCACTAATACCCATACATATTAATTGAGACTATCAAAGGACCTACAAGTATGATGCTTTTTGATTTAACTAACGCTGTTTGGATCAACACCTTTGCGATCGCTTTATCCATGCCTTTACCTATGCCTGTACAAGTTCAACTCAAAATAGGCTTTGGCACGAATCACATTACTGGTACGTCTTACGGTACTGCAAAAACTTATAGTGCTACAACTTACGGTACAGCAAAGACTTATCATCCTGGTATAAACAGTACTGCAATAAATTACGGTGGTACGGCTTACAGTAAAACAAAGACTTATATTACTGGTACAAACGGTATTGCAACAACTTACGGTGGCACGGCTTACGAGACTTACAATACTGGCACAGAAGGTACGGTAACAACAAATAGCATCGGCATGATGAACGAGACTCATGCCAACGTTACTAGTAAGAACTATGGTATGACAACTTACGGTACTAGCAAAAATTATGGTAAGACAACTTACCAGGGAACGATTTACGGTATTAGTAAGACTTACAAGACTCTGAAAACGAATAGTCTCAATATCAAGAACAGTAATGGGAAAAATTCTGGTAGGATGAAGAACGCTATTCAAAAGAAGAACGATACTCATAAAAACTATGGGGGGATAGTTTTAAGTAATAATGCCACACGTGCCAGTCTGATTAAAGAAGCCAAGAATTATCAAAAAACCAACGCTCCAACGGAAGGCGATCGCTTCGATTGGAATTGGCTAAACTGGGGAGGTTTGTTTAGTCTATCAGTCGGCATAATCGCTCTATTCAGCTACCGCTTGCTTAGCGATCGTTCTAAACCACAGCGCCGTGCTTTGACTGGACGATCAAGTTGTCGTTCCTATACTTTTATGTTAAGTCCTAAACTTTCACCAGCATATCAAAACCGCTTGCGTGGAAATAACTCTAAATTGCAACGCGATCGTGCTTTCAATCAGCCGTCTCGTTCTCGTTCATACACAGTTAAATTAAGTCCTCAACTTTCAGCAGCAAGTCAAAAGAGTACTTCAGAGTAATAACAAGTTAGATATGCCGTCACCACTAGCCCCTATGTAACAGGCATTGTGTCTCCTGAGTCAATGGCTATTTGAAGATGTCCAATATCCAAAGCATCAAAAGTTCGAGGAACGGTGATATAAATCAACTTTAGTTGCTCACCAAAATTGCAGGAACCATTTACAGTCGAAATAAAAGCAGCACGACCATATAAGTATCCGTCTAAACATCAAATCAGCATGATAGTTGATATCAGTTAAATTTATAAATGCTTCATTACTTGCCAATCGCCGTCATAAATTCTGCTGTATACCTTTTGTAGTCACTACACTAGTAACCTCAGTTGCTAGTACGGTAGAGCTTTAGCCACGATTAACACACTCAATTCAACAAAAGATGATACTAATAGACTCATTAATGTACCAAAAAATGGTATTAATAAACTGATGTATTAAATAGGGAAGTTTTCAGAATGAAAACTCGTAGTATTTTAATCGCGTTAATGCTTTGTGTACTGTCGCTGGCAATTCCAAACATGGCGAATCTACACAAAGTCTCAGCTCAACCTGTAACAGATTGTCGCAAATTAGTTACAGGCACGTACCTCACGACACTTTCTGGTTCCATCGATTCGTTTCGTGAGATTATAACGTTATCCCAAGATAACAACATTGTTTTCAGTAGCTCAAACCAAAGTAATTCTCCTTCTGTCCAACCTTATGGCAACACAAGGGGCAATTGGAAGTGCATCTCAAACACAGAAATTATCGCCACGTCACTCAACTTCAGGTATCCGACAGAAACATTACCAGTCGGAATTAGCAGAAACGATTTTCGTGCAACATTGGATCCGAAAACTGGAACACTGCAAGCGACAGGGACACTTAAGTTGTACGAACTAGACGCAAATCCGCTTAAAGATGATGCTCCAGTAGCCGAAACTTTCACTTTCACAGGACTTCGTATTAAAACTGGACAATAATACACTAATTTGATACGGAGTCATTTGTCAGGAGACTTGTCGGGAAAATACATATCTAGACTCGCGCCAATTGACACGCTTTGATGGCTGATTCTCTGGATAGTATGTTTATTGTCTTTAGCACTCTTGCTTTTCTCACACTCAACTAAAGTTCAATTTCCGCCTTTAAATCAATACTTTCAAGCTGTTTAACGTCTGTTGCTAGTACCGTGTAGTGTAAATATACGTACTATTTTAAAGCTTGCGAGCATTAGAGTTTTTATAGCTTTTAATGGTCTGCTTATTTCCACCATGCTGTAATATAGCCGTTCTTAGTCAAATCCCATACACTCTTGCGCTCTCTTTCATACGCGTGTGTGAGGGGTGCCCGTCAGGGCAAGGTGAGGGCGTATGGGATGTGACTTAAACGAGAAGTGTATAGTTTTTTTTCAAGAGGCGTTGCTGAATAAGGAAATGAATTATTGCCTCACGCATAGATGCGCGACTTTGCTTCCCATGAGGTAGGTACAAAGGTGCGAAGATTTGACCTTAATTCACGACTAAGTGACTAATAGGAAGTTAAGACAGGTTATAATGTGTTCAACATCAGATTTCTTAAATAATCAGTTGATGTTAAGTATTTTAAGTGCTTTTCTGATAAATTCTGTATATCCTATAAGTGCAGAGGAAAAATTATGTCCGAACACAATTCTGAACACGATAGACACAATAGAGCTAAGGAAGCTGCTGAGTTTGGTGTTGATGCTGTGATTGATACGGCAGCAAACAGAGTGACAAATGGAATTATTCATGGCGTCCTTTCTCATATTCCTGGTGGTCGCTCAATTGAGCCTTTGATTGAAACTGAAGTTGATTTAATGGTTGATAATGCAATCAATCGGGCAGTGCATAACCGTATACAAGGTCAAGACGAGGTGTATGAACAGCGTCGAGAAGAAGAGTATGAAGAGCATCACCATCAAAATCATCACCACAAACATCACCATCATCGCGAAGAATAACGACGACGCTTAACCTTCCAATCATACTAATGTTCGTAGTTGCGCTATCTTAGCTCTTAACAATTTGAGAGAGATGTAGACGCGTTAGCGAAGTGTTAGCGTTAGCATTAGCGAAGCGGTAGCGAGTCTTCGAGCGTCAGCTGCTTCTCGGAGAGTAGCGCAAATACGAACTTATGTTTTATTTATAACTTATTGACAGAACATGATATGATTTCATGTCTAAAAAATTAGTGTGTCGGTTAAGGGTACGCTTGGATGGGATAGAAGCAAAGTTGACCAGCCCTCCCTTGCAAGGCAGACGGCAGAAGAAATAAGTAATCTTTTATACAATATCAGACTCTGTTCTCTGTCAAAGCCGCCACAAACCGGGTACTCACCGCCCCCACCAAATCTTTGAAAAGGTGGTCAACAATTGCGTGGGGGCTTGAACCCGCCACGCAATTGTCTTCCCGAATGCCTTCTGCCTTTCTTTTTGACATCTTCCCATGCCTAAAGGTAAAGAGTATGTTCACTTTTATTGAGCGTATTGTCAGGAATCCTTCTGATGGAGGGTTTTCTGCTGCTTTATACTGACTCTTTCTAGACGTTGTGCGTAGCTTGCTTCTTCAGAGGGGTACGAAGTCTATAGCATCACCCGAAGCGGTTTTCCGCCCTCGGGAACTTTTTAAGACATACGCCCAAATCCGAAGATTATAGTTGAAAAATACTGTAATTCTCAATTCGCTATCGGCATGACATCATGAAAGCGGGAAAAGTCAATGCTGCGTCTGCCATCTGGTGTCCTTGATAGAATATCGACGAACCGCATATTGCGAAGAATTTCCCCTGAGACAAACGAATGACGGGCATGAATAGTTTGACCAACGGTTTCATCTAGCCCGGTAAATGTTACCAATATTTCCATATTGTCCTCAAACATCTTTTCTGGTGTTATAGCATACAATGGACTATTTTCGTCAATTGGATGCATCACTGTCCAAGTCAGGGCGAAAAGCGGTGATTGACTGCGAATCAGTGGCAAATCGTAAAATCGACGCATAACTTCCCCTTCTTTAGTAATTTCACTGCTGACTAAAGTCACGCTAATTTGTGCTGCTACAATCCAGTTTTCTCGTTCGTTAGCTACCCGAAACATCAAATTCGGTACACCATTATAGGAAGTAATGACGGCTACACGGCTGAATTGTACTCTGGCTTTAGGAATGGAAAATCGGGCAAACATTAGCCCTGTCGCCATTGCAACTCCTAACATTCCCAATAGTGCTTCCACCGTTACTAAGGTGTTCGCGTAGTATGTTTTAGGATACAACGAGCCGTAGCCAACAGTTGCCATAGTTTGGACGCTAAAGAAAAAGGCGTCAAGGAAGTTGCCGTGTCTTGCGTTTTCAATGGCATCTCCTCCTGCCAGATATGCCATAGCGAACAAAGCGTTGATTGCCACATATCCCGAACCAATGAGCGCAAAGAACTTAGTCCAAGACATATTAAGTATCAGATGATACAAGTCTGCCCAATGAAAGTTAGGGACTCCTTTACGCACAACATTAAAACCTCCATCTCGGTTCATGATTAATGGGGGTGGCGCTTTTCGACGGATTCTGTTCATCGATAATAAAGTTGCTTAAGTTACAGTTGAGCGCAATGAAAAAAGTTATTATCTAAGGTGTTTTTAACTAAACAAACTAGTCTGACGAGAAAAAAAAGTAATTTGTTGCTAATTGTCAACTTTTTGTATTAATTCTAAATCTTAACTGAGGCGATCGCCAATTGCAACTGTACCACTGATTATAATTTTTGCTAAAATACCAGTCTGAGTATGGTGAAAATACTTATTTAGCAGAGAAAGTAAAGCCATATCCTTTTCTCCCGTGTCTGGATTGACATGAATGTTGAAGCAGCGGTTAATCCGCGCTGTGACTGCAATTCGTGCCGTACCAAGTTGCATTTCTCGTTCTACCCAATTAAATTCTTCCCAAGCAGGTACGCCGTCTAATACAATGTTGGGACGGAAACGCCGCACATCGATTTGTTGTCCAGCCAACTCACTCAAATGCTCAATCGTTGCTTTTCCGATTAAGGAAATATGTACTGCTTCTCGATCAGGATAGCGAGTTTGACAAGAGCCTACGAGCTGTAAGGGTGCGCGGTGGGGATGTTTGGCAGTTTCATTGGGGTAGATTCCTGCCAAGTATCCGGTGAAAAAGGTGGCAATGAGATCGCGTCCCGAATGACTCACAGTATCGGCAACCAATAACTCCACATCTTTGCGTTTCACTGTCAAAGTGCCAGTAGTCGTCTCATAATGACAATCAAGTGCTGCTAATCCTGACCAATCATTTTGCATGACAAAATTTTGCTTCTTCATCCACGGTACTTTTGTAGAGTCAGGATAAATTGCGCCTTCATTATACATTAAGGCAAAAGCCCGATCCCCAGGTATCCCATGTCCCTCTTTTAAAGTGACGTAATCGCACTTTTGCGGCGTTAACCCTTTAAAAGGATGAATAAATAACTCACGAACAGAAATATTATTCATTGTTAAATAAGTTGGCGTGATTGAATGATAAACGACTGTTTGTGTATCTAATATCTTAGACACACGCAGTTCATTGCGTTGGTAGTCAATCAGCCCCTTCAATAAATTCAAATCATGTCCGGTAGCATAACCTTACCTTAATACCCAAGAACCCCTCCCCGCCAAAGCACAGCTTTGTCTCCCCTCCCCGCAAGCGGGGAGGGGTTGGGGAGCCAGCGCTGCAGGAGGGTTTCCCTCCGTAGGCGACTGGCGTGGTGGGGTTCAGTGTTTACGGAATTTCTGGTTAATTAACCGGACATGATCTCACTCTTCAATTTGCATTAAATCCATTCCCCTTGAGGAGGTTCCAGTAATAGCACTGAAGGAACTCGTTCTGGTTCTGCAAGTCTCAATAATCCGTAGCCTATTCCTGCCAATCCTGTCATCAGCCCTGGTGTTTCTACTCCTAAAGGAACGCCACAAAGCCAACCATTCTGATGAATGCTTTCAAGAATGATACTGGCAAAGCGATCGCTTAAAGCTTTGTACTCTGAATCATTGAAAGTGGAGTTAGCTTTTATAAGCAAATCCAAATTGCCCAAGTCTCCATGACACAGAGAGTGGTTGTGACCAAAGCCGTATGTTATCGTAGTTTGTAAAGCCGTGTTAATCTCTAAACGAATTTCAGCATCATCCAGATAGGCAAGAGAATCCAATCTTGCTAGTCCAATTCCAGTGGCACCATTGCACCATGCTGTCATAAACCCACTGTACCTCTCATCCCCGCGCAGATCCAGCCAATTTCCGAGTTGTGGAGAGAAAAGACTGCGTTCGTAGGCGATCGCATCCAGTGCCACGTGCAAAAATCGCTCTTCCCCTGAGAGTGCATACACTTTCATTAACGCCCATGCCATACCTGCCGCACCGTGAGAAAATCCAGCCAGAGGTTTTTCCCCAGTTCCTTTTGGCCCTTTTTGCAGCCAACCGATCCCCTGCTCCAGAGGTTTCGCTTTACTCATCAGGCGATCGCCACACTTCACCGCAGCATTCAAAGTCTTTTTAGTGGGGCGACAATGATATAAACTGAAGAGAGCGCCAATACAGCCAGCTACACCACCGATGATATCTAATCGCTCATCGTTTTCAATAAATTCTGGCAAAAACTCAACAATTTCTTCCGCTTCGTCTAACAATTTTGGTTGATCCCAAAGGGTGCCGATGTGTGTCATCGCATAGATAACTCCACCCCATCCGCCAAAACCGAGAACTGACATTTTTTTTCTTTGCTCTATTTGAGAGCGAATTGTGGAGAGTGCTGAGTTCGCCAGTTTGGTGTAGCGAACTTCTTGAGAGATATTCCCCAGATAAGCTAAAAACAGTGCAACTCCAGCAACCCCATTATATAGATCTACATCGAGAGGAACCAAAGACCAGTAGCTATCGTTTATCAGTGATAAACCGATCCAAGTCGCATCTTCTTCACCGCGTATTGCCAACCACTCCAAGCGATCCCCAATCGCACAAGCAGCAGCTAAAAATTGTTCGCGAGTCGCTGTTGTTTGTTGTTCAGCAATCTGGTAAGTTGGCATGAGTGCTTGTTCATCCCCCATCGCTAAAGTGCTAATGGCAGCACGGGTAAACCATAGTTGCCGTGCCAGATCCTTTTCACTCATGTTTTGCAAGCGCAACCGAACCAAATTCATACTTGGTTGCTCAAAAAAATTAACGAGTTTTTCCTCAGCACCAATCCAGACATCTTGTGAATTAGGACGTGTTTTAAAGATTGGAATGTCTCCCTGCCATAACTGTTCACGTTCGGAAGGAATGATTTTTGCCAACGTTGAGGTATAATCGATATCATACCAAAGGCGCTCGAATAGGCGATCGCGATCCAGAGCATCGCGTAAAACGTCTGGATGAAAACTCTCACTCAACAACACACTGTAGAAGCGAGTTGAACGCATAATGACACGCACCTCATCTTCTGCAAAACGGCTCAAAGGACTATCTAAAGCTATTAATTCATCTTGATGTTGCCAAAGCAACTGATAAATATTCGTAAATCCCGTCACTACTGCTTCTGTATATTCAATCGCGTTAATACCAGAACTATTTAAAGTCGGCAGATGTTGGTTTCCGGATGTTTCCATTTGCCGCCTATCTACGTACAACGCATCTGTGCCTTCATTTTTTAAGTAAGGGATTTTGTTCGGAGTCAGTTGAGCTTCTTTTGCCGCTAAACCACTGATGTCAATCCCCTCATATGTATCATTAGATAACAAACGCTGCGGTAGCAAATTTACCCGCAAAACAGAAGTAAATATTTTATACCGAGCAATTTCATCTGACTGAGTGAGGTTATCTCTGTGTACCCGTGGATGAAAAAGTGCTTCTAAGTCAACTAATATCGGATTTTCTCCAGCAGCGATTAAATTCTCCGAGTGAAAATCTGTTGCCTCCAACACGTATAAAAGCGCCAAATATCCACCTTGACGTTGATAAAAGCGTTGGATTTCTTCAGCAGAAGAACAACCAAAGGCACTGACAAATTCCACCCAACCATAAGTGCTGCGATCAAGAATTTTTAACGTTGGGAATGGTGGGTGATTGCCTCGAGTATTTATCCAGTTGAGAAACTCCTGAAAATGAACGTCAACAGCAAGTGATCTTGGTTTGTAAACGACTTGAAAGCCCGAACTAAATTTGGCGATTAAAACAGAACGTCCTTTTTGATGAGTATCGCCAATTCCTCCCTGCAATTCTGTTAGTAAACCGGGATGTGTATCTGAAGTGAATGTGGAACAAATTTCATCCCAATCTGTTGCCAGGTTTTGGAGAAATTCCAAACTAAAAGTCACCCAGGAATCAATACAAATCACCATTTGGCGAGATAAAACAGGATACTCTTGTAGCAAGGCGATCGCTGTATCGCGCTGTCTTAGCAGTTCTAAAAAACTTTGAAATCTTTCTTCGGGTGTTTCCCCTGACAATTTTCCTTGGAGGCGAGCTACATGAAGTTCCAAAACCAATGTGCGACTTAACTTACCAACCAATTGCATTGGCAAATGAGCAAAAAGTATATTTTGAATGCAATTGGAATCAAACGGCAAGTTAGATCGCGTCTTTTGTAAAGTTTGGATTCCTTCATGCAAGCGTTTGCAGCCCTGAGCAATTAGTGGCTCAATGAGATACATCAAGCCAGCCATCTTGGTTTCTGCTAATAACTCCAGATTTGGCAGGATCTGGGTAGAGGATAAATCGGGAAGAGAAAAAGCTCGCTCAAGCTCTACTAACCATAATGGTGTTTCGGCAAGATAATTTTGCTCGCTAAGTAGATAGAGGAATTCAGTTTCTGTGACTTCATCTACTGCAAGACGTTGAGCAAACTTAGAATCTGAATGACTAGCAAAAATCGGTTGTGACTTCCACTGCTTTAACTTTTGTTGAGCAAAATCAGAGGAACGCGGAATTAAGTCTGATTTCTTCTGTAAAGATGTGATGCGTTCTTTTAAGGTAGTAGCCCGATACCAAGCAGAATTCTGGAAGAGCGATTGATCCACAGTAAAAATTTTATAAATTGCTGAGTTATACTGCTCGATTAAAAAAAATTGTAGACAGTGAAGCCACTTGTGATAGGCGGTTTTCCATCCTTTTAGCAAAGTGGCTTCCTTGGCGTTTTGGTTATGCAATAAAAGCTGATAAATGTTGGGTAAGGCTCCTCAAACACCGTAACCCTTTACGGGGGAGTTACCAAACCTAAGTTCGATATAAGCTGGAAGCCTTGATCTGCCCTACCCAGCCAGAGCATAAAACCCTCATTCTTAGGTTGAGAAGCCTCTTACGTCGAACTCAGGGATACTAATAAGCATAAAAAGAAGGAGAGTTCAATTCTCGTGGAATAATGCAACTAGTAATAGCGCAACAGCCGTTACACAAATTCCCTGTAGTTCCCGTTCCCGTGCCAAGGAGCGTCAAGCCCAAGCCACCTTTTTTGAACCCACCCACTATAGATTCCATCTCTTCTTCTGACAGATCGATTATACCTGCGGGGTTTGGTGGCAACTGGGAACGTTGCTCATCACTCAAACTATCACGATAGTTTTCATCTTTCCACGCACGGATAATATCGATATTTGACATGATTTTTCTCCTTAAATTATAGAAGAAATACGTATTCTGTTTCAATTCAGACACGGCAATGAAATCTCAGTCAATTCATTGAGACTATTTTTTCAGACATAATTAAGGTAATTGAGTCCGAGAGCATCTCAATAGGCTTATCTATAAAGAGATTAAAACTTTTCAGTTTTAAGAATTTACCCTCATACGCGGACAGAGAGTGTCAAGATACAGGTAGGCGTGTCCAAAACAAACCTATGCTAGTTATAGAAGCTAAAATCTATGTAAAGTACCACAACAGTGGTTACTGGATTACAGACACACGAGTTTCTCTTGACTCAATTGTGTATGCCTTCCGTAACGGAATGTCACCAGAAAGCATTATTCAATCTTTCCCGGTGTTAACGCTTGAAGAGGTTTACGGAGCGATTGCTTTCTACCTAGCTAATCGAGATGAGATTGACGCTTACCTCAGAGTCGAAGAGGAAGAGTTTGATGCAATGCCTCAACCATTACAAGCGAGAGATCCGTCTTTGTATAACAGACTTATATCAACTAAAGCCCAAAAACAGGGGTTGAAAGCGTGAATATCCGCTATCAAGCTGATGCTGATCTCAATCAGGTAATTGTTACAGGTGTTCTACGACGAGAACCTACAGTAAATTTTCAAACAGCCTCTGCTGCTGGGTTGCAGGGTTTGAAAGATTTGGAGGTACTGACATTAGCAGCATAGCAAGAACGTATTCTTGTGACCCACGACCGTAAGACAATGCCCTCACAATTTGCAGAGTTTATTGTAAACTGTCAAAGTGCATGAGTTCTCGTTGTTTCCAAGAAGTTGGCGATCGAAATTGTTGTTGAGGAGTTAATCTTAATTTGGTCGGCATCAAGCGCAGAAGAATGGATTAACCGCATTGCCAAGGTTCCTCTCTAAAACCATCTATACCTTGCGCGAGCATAACTTAAGCCAAACCTTTATTCATTTTAGATTTTGAACTGGGTATAAGGGACGCATCATGAAGATGCTGATCCCTTAAAACATGAAGCTTGGAAAAAAACTAATTCTGAAACTAAAGCAGATCCAAGCTGAGCATCCCTCAGCAACAGTAGAAATATGGACGTTCCTAATTGACTTTTGCAGAGTTATATGCATTCCGCCTACGCTCGTACAGCACCACAGCTACGGCGACAAGTAGAATTGCGAGTTGGGGTATGGTGCTTTCCCAAGTGGGGAATAAACCTAGTGGTTCCCAACTAGGTAAAAAGTTGCTCGTATGGGAAGGAAGAACTCCTGCGACTTGGAGGGAGTGAATGCCACTACCAATGAACTTAAAGCCCAAATAGTAAATTAATACACTGGTGACGAGAAAGAAAGGTTTGAGCGGAATCTTCAATCCCAGCCCTAACATTAACGCGGCAACCACGATCAAAATCACCGTCCCCAACCCGAACCCAGCGACCAAGTCAGTAGTGCTAATTGAGGGAGCAATACCAATGTAGAATAGAACGGTTTCTGCTCCTTCTCGGAACACAGCTAAGAAAGCCAGAAACGCTAAAGACAGCACACTGTTCGTTGCTAATGCTGAATTCATTTGTTCCCGGATATAACCCTGCCATGCCCCTAAAGATGATTTGCTGTGCAGCCAGTAGCTAACATAAAATAGCATCGCAGCAGCAAATAAACCTACGAAGCCTTCAATAAGTTCGCGACTGCTGCCTCCAGAGATCTTAGAGAAGACTGCTTGTAAGATAAAAGCGGCGACAACTGAAGCAACAATGCCCACAGCCGCTCCAATCCAGATCCAGCGACTTTTGTCTGCATTATCGCTCTTTTTCAGGAAAGCTAATAACGCCACTACAACTAGCAACGCTTCCATTCCCTCTCGCAGTAATATCAGTGCTGCATCCCAGAGGTTGTAACGTAAATTACTACTAGCATAAGGTTGTAAGTCTTGTCTCAACTGAGCAATCTTACTAGTAGCTCCCGTCACATCATTAGATTTTATTGCTCCATAGGCTATGGCCATATTGTTTTCAATATCGATATAAGCCTGTTTGGACTTGGCAGCAACAACTCCTTCGACTTCTAACCAATCCGTCTGGAAGCCTTTAAGTTCATCAGCAGCAGTTGCAGTGTTGTTATTCTTTATAGCAGCATCAGCACGATCTAAGCGATCCAGGAGACTCTTGATTGTCACCTGATTTGATGTTGTTTGGGCTGTTGTGCCGTTCGATCCTCCGCTAATAAATTTTTGGTTAATTGCGTGTAAATTCTGAAGCGATTTTACCACTTGCGACTGTTGGGGAGGCTGTAACGATAAAGCATACTTGACCTCACCCGTTGAAGATTCTATGTCTTTGTAGGCTTGACGAGAGATCTTTTTTACCCCATCTTCAATGTCAAACCAATTGTCTTGAAATTTCTTAAACGCTTCAGCTGCTGCTGGGAAATCTTTTGCCTCAGCCTTGGTAATTGCTTGTTCAATATAAGCGTCTTGGCGCTGTAAATCTTGTTGCGGAGTGCTGGCTGCATGAGTCGGGATCGCTACAATACACAGTATCGCACTCAGACAGAGTGACAACAAAACTTGCCAGCGCCTCAGCTGGAACTTTTTCATCAAAGCCACTTGTTAATTCCTTATTTTTACTAATGTTTATGAAGGTACGGGGTAGAAAGTCTGTCGTATTTTGAAACAAACCCCCTTCAGTACTGCTGAATCCTGACTAGAAGCCCCTACTACCTACTTTTCCTTTTCTAATCATTTCAGCAGCAAGACTTTCACAACTTCACCTGCCAATTTTTTTTAATAATTTATTGATCATAATACTTGATTAGCATTATTATTCAATAAGTTAGCTTTTCAACTTAAAGTTTTGCCTGGTAATAGCAAACTGTTTGAGAAAACTCTGTTTTTTTCACTCTGATTATAGG
>JAQYWO010000109.1 GCA_029379215.1 Rhizonema sp. PD37 | reverse complement strand
GACTTTTTTATCTCAGTAATCTCCCTGTGTGATAGTTAGGGGTGCGGAAGGTGGGATACACATCTACTGTACGCCGCAACGGTTTACTATTATCTCATAAAAAGAGAATCGATTATCAATATTCAATTTTTTTTAGATGCTGTAAGAGCATTCAGGCGATCACCTTTGCTAATAGCCGCATCGCCCCAAAAATGTAGTACATTATCCCTAAAGTCTGTTGTTGTAGTACGCCTCAACATGCCGGACAGCGCTCACTAGTATATATTAACTATAACTATAATGGGCTGTCCGGCTAAGATTGACAATTGACAAGCTCTCCAGCCATTTTACTAGTCAAAAATGCCATAACGAAAAAACACCCTATTTTAGGTGAGGGTGTCATGATTTTGCTCAAAAAAACCGTAGTATATCGTTGCCCCTTGCAATGGGTTTTAACATATCCTGAAATTTTAATGACAACTTTTGTAAAACGAATTACAGATTTAGATCCAGTTGACTGTACTTCGCTTGACCAAAGTACAATCATTCCTGCTCTTCCAATTAATGCTACCAAAGCTTAAAAAGCAACTCTTGCCCAGGCAGTATCAGACATTACTTTTACCCCGGTCGGCGGGGGTAAAAGCCACAACTGTATAAAGAGCGATCGCCCTTCGCTATTTATGCTGCTTTAGCCTTGTTTTCTTCCTCGTCTTCAAACTCACCGTATCTGACAGTAGTCAATCCAGTGTAAAATCTGCGGGTTTCTTCCGGGAACTTATCCAAATCGAACCACCCGATATTGACGTAATCGTTATAGAATTTTTCGGCGATCGCTTCACCCATCGTTGCCGCTGCTATCCATCTTCTTAACCATACCGCCGACTCCGACTCATATTCTTCAAGTGATTCACCGAAACATATACCGAAGCGTGGGTCTTTTTCTATTTGTTCATCAACTGCGGTAAGTATATCAGACTTAAAGGGTATTTCTTCGTTTTGATTCTTATTTTTACCTGGGATTTCGTCCTCATCTTCGTCAGGAATTTCATTACTATCTTCCTCCGGCGAGTAAGAACTTATCAAATCTTCGGGAACATTTGCTGGACCATCAGCTAAATCTACTTCGTAAATCCATATAGATTTATCGGGACACCAGCGATGAGATAAGATAATACCTGGTTCCTGTGTGTTTAAAACTAAGCATTCAACTATCTCATCTACTTTGTAGAGTGGTTCAGTAGTGATCGCTTGTGGTAATTCCTTGACTTTTTCAGGAGCCGGGTTCTTGGGAATATATACACTTAAATCATCAGTCTTAGTCAAATCACGAGTTAGATGATGAATTTTATGGAAATCATAACTTTCCAAGTTTAATTGGATGTGTATATTGTTATTTGCTTGATTAAAAACGGATTTTGGATTTGTCCTTGGTAAAAAGCTTGCCGTTTCTGGGTTTAACCCATGTTTTTGGCATAGGCTTTCAACCATTAGCTTTCTAGAATCTAACGTTAGACCTATATCTGTGCCGACCAAAGAGTAATACCTTGTTTTTTCCCCTTCAATCGTCTTTGCAGTCGCTAATTCTAAGACTAGTGCAAATCGGCTTAGGATTTTAGCGTTTACCCATTGGATAAGTGACTTTTTCTTATCTTTTGGTACTTCTGTCTGAAAATGTAACTTCAACCGCTGCTTTCCTGTTTTAGTCTTGACAAACGCCAGTATGTCATCTAGAGAATCAGCACTAAATACATGACCTTGAAGATGCTCTATAATTCCCCATTCTCTTACAAAAGAAATAAGCAACGGATTAAATTTTAAATCTTGTAAAGTTGCAGTTTTCGCTTGTTCAAAGGACTTAACTCTTGTTTCAATGCTCTTTATGTCCCCCTCAATAAGCGCGTCTCTATTGTATAATTGCCACAATAGTTTTACCGCTTTCATATAATACTGCCTATCGTCAAGTACGGTACAACGATAAAAAAGTGCTACATTATTCGCTTCATCCCGATATTTCTTATCGTAGGTAGTCAAAAGTTGAGGGAATTCTTTCTCGAAAATATATCTATCAAATTGGTCTTGCTGTTCAGGGGTTTTATTATTTATTTTTGCAACTACCTTAAACTGATCATCATTAAGAAGTGGCGCTTTTGTTACTCGTATTGCTTTTTGATGCTTTAAGTCGTCTTTGACCTCTTTTATCTCATCTCTACAAGAACCGTTTGCATCTTCAATAAGTTTTACCTTAAGAATATCACCACGATTCTCAATATTTTTCCTCAAAGACTCGTTACGATTTTTCTGCGAGTCGCATTCTCTAGCTCGTTCACGAGCATAAAGCATCAACTCTGGAACAGGAGCAGTTCCTTTTTCTATTCTTTCAAGGATCTCATCCATTTTTCGAGTAACTGCTCTGCTTGGATTTTCATCTTCCTCATATTTAAAATCCTCCAAAAAATCATCACTAGCTTCCTCCCGAATCTTATCTTTCTGCAACTGGAGTTCAGCGATCGCTAAACTATGAAGCTGGAACATACCTTCAGTACTTAGGCAAAGTTGTCTAAGTTGTTCCGATGGCAAAGAAGATGTACAACCTACCATTGATACGTGTTTCTGAATCCAAATCTTAGTAGGCAAACAGAAACGCTCTCGTTTTTTTAATTGCATTGACGATTGAGCTTCAAGATGATATCCGATTTGATATGACAAATCAAAAAACGGTGTTCCTAGCTCCCAATTTTCCTCCCAATATTTAATTTCTGTGTCTACTTCGGCGATCGCTGCTTTATCTTGGACTTTCTGTGCTTCTAATTGTACTTTTCGCAGAACAGCCGACTCAAGCTCACGAGTTGGGGTTATATTGACGCCAGAACCGTATGTTGGAGTGTAGCCAAAAACCTGTTTCTGTAATTTACAAAGTGATACATTTATATCTTTTGTAAAATCTACGTTTTCTTTTTGATACATTACTGATGCATCAATTCGCTTAAAAGTAAAACCTCTTTCTTCACAATGTTTTTGTATTGCTTCTAGCTCTGTTTGCCCATCACACGCGATAATAATCCGATTTTTCGCCTCTAAATCAGCGTAAAGCTCTGCATAAAGTTGATCCTGAGCAATTCGCTTTTTTGTTTTCTCTCCAGTATTTTCATTGACTTCAGCAGGCACGTACTGAGTAAAGACCTGTGGTTCTTTTTTGTACGTCGATCTTATTAAAGTTACGGGTAAATCAGGAGCAAGGCTGCTGATATAATCTGATTCAACATTTGTGATACTGTCGTCGCAGCAGATAATTAACTTGCCCTTTTCTTTTGCATCTTCACACAAGAATTTCAAAGCATCGAAATTCTTTGCTCGATTTCCATTTGTATCAGCCAGCGAGGATCGAGATAAAAAATCTAATACTCCTCGAACTTCATCGATTACTAAGATTAAACCTTTCGTATCGAAATCTGACGACCGTTCACCAGTATTCGCATCGTAATTAAGAATCTGAAAAAAACTGGGGGCACATGAAGTGATTTTATTTTGAGTCGTCTGAAGAATTTGACTTGCCGAAACTCCTTTTAACTCGGGATACATTTCCAAAACTTTGTGCCGCTCAGTAGCACCTAAACTTTCTGATTGAATCTCTGATAGCGAACGTGTTTGTGCTGCTGCAAATAAAGGGCGTTCTGGAAATCTTTTTTTTACAATATTCTTAACTAACCTGCTTTTGCCAATGCCCATTGAGGCATGGATTAAAACTAATCCAGACTCCGGAATCTTTTGATACAAGTCATCGTCGAAATGCTTCCCAGGACATTCAATAACATACCATTCCGGCTTGATAGTCAGCGTATTAAGATGATGTTGCTCTTTCTCAACTTTCTCTTCGTACCACTTCCGTTTTTCTTCTTCGGTAAATTCTCGACGGGGTGGACGATCGCCTGGGAACCTGTAGCTATTCTCTCTTGCAAGATTAGTTACAGAAGAATCTTCGCCCTTCGCCAAACTTGTAACAGGTTTAAAGTTGTTTCCATACCTTTTTAGACTGTCAGTAAATTCCTGTGTATGTGGGTGCCCTTTTTCAACAGCGATTTTACGCATTGCTGCATAAAGTTCTTTAGAACAACAACCCGCGTGACATTTTGGAATTCCGCTGCTTATGCTCACTTGAGCGCTGTCTAAAGATACCCCTTTGTGTACCGGACACTGAAATGTAATCGCATTTTGCCTCCCTTGCTCTTGATATCCTTCTTGATATGGGGCAAGATATCTTGTGTCCCACAGATTAGTTGCAGGCTGGTCCAAGTCCCAGGGTTTAATTTCGTCGTCTTCGTTTTGCTCTGATATTTCACCAGACTTAGAGCGAGCGCCAGCGTCGCTGCCAATGCTGCTGTGCTTTCTCTTTCCCGATTTTTGATTCCAGAAAACCTTATCAAAAACGGGTAAAAATTTGTCAAAAGCTTCCCTGCTGTATATTGCATCTGGATTGTAGCTAACAACTTCAATAGGATAACTTTCAAATTCTTGAGTCTCCTTATTGAACTTCCAGTGTAAAAATCCAGGCAATCTCATTAAGCGTCCGGTATTATGAATGCTGCGATCGCTTCTTCGATTTTGGATTAATCTTTGTTGAAGATTTGACCAACCCTCAACGACCTCTTCAAAAATCCGATAGTATACGTGCAAAGAATGTCTCGTTTCTACTACAGCAGTTTCTTGAAAGCCTGCCGTACGCATCTCTTCAACTCCAAGCCACTGTTCCTGCTTTGATACACCGTCGCACTCATAAAAGAGACTTTGGCATCTAATTGTATTCCAGTCTTTGTGTTGCCCATCATGATCATTAGCTCGAAAGTAAACGCCATAAAATTGAGCATTCAAATTCAGAAGAGCTTCGGCACCATTCTTATAAGTTTTAAATTTGGGATCTGGTATCCAAAACTCTTGCCCTAAACTGTCTACACTTTTTATTTGTCGAGTAAAAGAAAAATCTTTTTCACGTAGCTTAATGAGACCAGTAACGGGACGAGGTATTAGTTTATTAGTTCCGTCTTCATTTTTTATGAAACTTCCGTCTTTCGCTCTAGAAGGATAGCCAAGATTATATTTTTTTAATTTCTCTTGAGAAGTTCCTTTGGGAACGATAAATTGAATTGACGCAAGATCGCCGGGTGCATAATTAAGAGAAAACAGAAAGTCTAGTACTTTTGAGTTAACTTCTTCTTCGTAGATACTTAGTGCTTCAGATTCTTCTTGGTTAGAGTAGTCTGGGTAGTCTTCTTTATAATCGTCATTGTTATCGTAGATTGCTCCTCCTGTCTCTATCCCCGATTTTTCTTCTGAAACGCTTGCTATATGGGTGTTTTTTGATATAATAGTCATATTACCTCGTCAATGTTTATTTGATGAGGTACTAGCCACGATTAAAATCTTTATAAATTTACGTTTGAAAGCCTTTTTTAAAATAATTGCGAAATCAAAACAAACTTGCTATAATAAATACAAGCTTTTGACTTCATCTTCAAAACTGATTTTGTCTGGAAAACTTGTGTCAGCTTTGTGGATTAGCGAGGTCGAGGCAAACAAATTAGATAGATAAAAATCATCGTTGGTAGTACCTTCGGTGTTTTTTTTACCCAGAGAAATCATGCAGCCAGACTTTTGTCAGCCGTGTGATTTTTTTTGCACAAATACTCTTCTACGACTTTCCTTAGAAAGGCACAACGTGCTACTCCTTCTTGGCTAGCCAAATGCCCTAACTGATCAATATGCTGTTGGTCAATTCTTACCGTCACCGTCTGTTTCCATTTCGGGCGATTCATTGTTTTCACTTGTGGTATGTGTACATACTTCTCGATACTAGCACGTAGAAAAATCGTAAATATGCAGTATTTTTTATTATATAAAATCAGTAGTTTTTTTGTATTGCATTAAAGCATATTTCTGGCTCTAATAATACTTTGAAGCTACAGGTACACGCGCTCATACACGTATTCTGCACTTTTTTAATGTATTTTACAATACATTAAAAATGATTTATTAAGATTTGTAAACAATCAAAAAAATATTGCCTTTTACATAGTTAACTTATCAATGGACGAACTCACAGAATTTAAACGAGACGTCTTAGAATTTCTGCGTCAGCCTTTGGAAGATGGCTATGTCAGGATTTCCAGGACAAAACAATCGGTAATGTTTCCGGCTCAATTTACTTTGGTTGCAAGTACTAATCCCTGTGCTTGCGGTTACTATGGCGATCCGATCCAACAATGCACCTGTTCGCCACGGCAAAGAGAACAATATTGGGCAAAGCTTTCTGGTCCTTTAATGGATCGAATCGATTTACAAGTGGCGGTGAATCGCTTGAAACCTGAGGAAATTACAACTCAACCCACAGGAGAATCATCCGTCTCAATACGGGAACGAGTTCAACTTGGACGCGATCGCGCTCTGAGCAGATTTCACCAAGAACTAAATCTGCGCTGTAACGCACATATGCAAAGCCGCCATCTCCAAAAATGGTGCAAGTTGGATGATACAAGTCGCAATTTATTGGAAGGAGCAATTAGAAAACTTGGTTTATCCGCAAGAGCAAGCGATCGCATTCTGAAAGTAGCACGTACCATCGCAGATTTAGCTGGAGATGAACACTTGAAAACGCAGCATGTTGCTGAAGCAATTCAGTATCGTACAATTGATAGAATGCAATAGACTTGACACTCTCTGGGCTAAAGCCACAGAGATTCTTAAGATATTGCTACCTTAATATCCCTATTGCTAGGGTTCCCAGGCTCAACACGTTTGCACGGGAGTGCGTGCTGATACGCTCCTATGCTTCAAGCGGGGGAACCCCAACGCCAGTCACCTACGGCGGGAAACCCGCCTGCAGTGCTGGCTCGCCAACGCACTGGCTCATCTCCTTACGATTTTTCGGGCGTTTGGAATCTCGTGATTCCTGTTCCTGGGAGTCCCCCAGTACAATACTTAATGCTCTATCTCGGATCGTTTTTGCTGCACCGATATCCGAATGCTCTATTTGTCCACAACTTGTACAAATAAATCTTTCTTTATCACGATTTAGTTTATCTATATGTCCACAATTGCGACATTCGCATGAAGAAAAACGCGAGTTAACTTTAATTACCACTTTGTACTGCTTCGCAGCCCTTCGGGTGACGCTCGAAGACTCGCTACCGCTTCGCTAACGCCAGTCGCCTACGGCGGGAAACCCGCCTGCAGCGCTGGACTCACAAGATACTCAATTTTTGAAGTCAATTCCGTCCAGGCAGCATCCGAGATTGAGCGATTTAATCCCTTCTTTCTTGATTGTCCGTTTTTGAGAAATCTACCAGTAGTTTCATCAACTTTTACTTTACACCGTCTGAGCATTGCAGCAACATTCAAGTCTTCAATACCGATAGCGTCTACTTTACGAGATACTATTTCATTGGCAATTTTCCATTGATATGCAAGACGTTTGTTAGTTATCTTCTTGTGTAGTCTTCCAACTAGTTTGGATTCCTTTTTCCGGTTTCTACTACCTTTCTGTTTTCGATTAATCCGACGTTGTATAATCTTTAATTTTCTCCTGATTTTTTTGTTAGTTGCAAAACGGGGATTATCGATTTGATATCGGTCAGAAAGGTGAACAAGTTTAGTTAACCCTAAATCAATACCAATCACTGATTGAACTTCAGTTAGCGATCTAGGAATGTAATCAGGAACTGATTTATCCTCAATACGCACCGAAATGTACCAGCCATCTTGACGTTTTCTAACAGTTGCTGCTTTGATATTGAAGCCATCTGGAATAGGTCTAGAGTTAAAAAAACGCATCCAACCTATTTTAGGCAAATAGATCTTATTACTATCGATTTTAATTCCGGATGTGAAAGTAAATGACGTGAAATTAGAACGGTTTTTGAAAGTTGGAAATCCCCTACCTCCAAAGAAATTCTTGTAAGCTGTATCTAATCGTCTTACGTTTTGCTGCAACACCGCTATCGTCAATTTCACTAAACCAGGGTCTTGCTTTCTTTAGCTCTGGTAACGTGGTTATTTGGAGAGCGCACGCACTACGGCGCGGGTTTTTCAGCTTACCTTCTTTATCGCTACTCCTGGTCTTCTTCGGTGTTAAATACTTTCGCCAATTCTTCTGCCAATACATCTTCAGAATTCCTAATTGCCCGAATCAATTCCACAATGATGGATTCGGGCACAAGCTTGGAGGTTACTAGAAAGTTCAATGCGATCGCTGCATTGCTACTACCGGGTTCAGCAATTGAGTATCCTGAGGATTTTAATGTTCTAGCAGCTGCAACCGATTCTTTGTTCTGTAGTTCGGCGATCGCTCCTCGTAACTCCAGGCTCCTCCACATAGTTTTCATTACCCCATGAAGAAAGGCAGGATTGCCCGGTTGGCATTCAGTGGTAGTTGTCGTTGTTTCGATAACAGTACCTTCCGCGTCAACTTTCTCGGAAACAACTATGCGCTTTTCTTGTGATTTGTGCCACGCCTGCCAATATTCCCGCTCGATGTGTTGCAGCTTGGCAAGCGATTCTTCAATGATCTCTTGGGAAGCTGCCGCGTATTCCTCCTTCCACTGTTGTATAATACGCCAAGTTGACGAAAAGTAGCTTGACTATTGCGCTCGCGCTTTGGTTGGCACAGAGTAACTACCCCGACTATTGCTTACGCACCGTGCTTAATTCCAGTTTTACGTCCGTGTGAGTGGGTGATTATGGATAATGCGACGTTTCATCAGGTCGTATTGCCCAATTGATTGAAGCTGCGGGGTGTCAATTGGTCTATCTACCGCCCTATTCGCCGGATTTCAATCGGATTGAAAAGTGTTGGGCATGGTTGAAAAGTCGGATTCGCAAACTATTGCCCTATTCGGATCATTTACGCGATGCCATCGAAGTCGTTCTTAAGCAAGCAGCGTCCTAATGAAAATGGCTATGATTATAGGAATAGATTGTGTGTTGAATTATGTAACTTAATTCAACAAACCTGCTTTATCATGATGTTGTGAGCCAATAAAAGCTATTAAACCTCTCGGTAAGTCTTTACTACTTCACTGAATCCTCGTCAGAGGAGACTAAAAAGATGAAAACCCCTAACACAGTAGAAGACATAATCACTCGTCGAATTGACAGTAGCGATTGTGATATCTTTATGCGTAAGGATTTTGTAGACATTGCTAGCTACACTCAAATTGGGCGTAGTCTTAAAGAATTAGTAAAAAAGGGTAAAATCGTAAAAATTGGTTATGGGCTTTACGCTAAAGCGGCATTTTCTCCTTTATCAAAGCGTATAGTTCCCCGTAGAGGCTTACGTGAACTAGCAACTGAAGCTCTAAAAAAATTACAGATAGAGGTTGTAGCATCAAGCTATGATCAAGCTTATAGTCAAGGACGTACAACGCAAGTTCCAACCGGACGAGTTGTTGGCGTTAAAGCACGAGTGTCACGTAAAATTGGTTACGACGGTAAGTATGTAACCTTTGAATACCTTTCTTGATCCAAACCTTGTAGAAGTTATTGCCAGTGATCTTGGTGTTGATCCTTCGTTTGTTGAGAAGGATTGGTACGCTATGCGGATAATTTCATCCTTAAACGCTGTGAATGATGTTGGTGTGCAGTTAGTTTTTTCGGGAGGAACTAGCTTATCAAAAGGGTTTGGACTTATTAAGCGTTTTTCGGAAGACCTTGATTTCAAAGTAATTTTGCCAAAAGCAAATCCTACACGTAATGAATGTAGTAATTACCGAAAGCAAATTGTTGAAGTAATCCGTGGAAGTAGTTCCGAATGGTCATTGGACGAGGAACCAAAATCTGAAAATGCAAATCGTAAATTCACTCTTCTCATTTGCTACAAAGAAAATTTTGATATAACTGCGGCACTTCGTCCTTATATAAAGTTAGAGGTTAATTTTATTGTGCCTACCTTGCCTGTTGAACAAAGGGCTTTACAGTCTTTTATTGCTCAAGCGTTGGATCACTCACCAGAAGTTCCCTCAATAGCTTGTGTTTCACCCATAGAAACAGCAGCAGAGAAATTGAGTGCTTTAACTTGGCGAGTGTTATCTAGAAACAGAAGTAGTGAAAAAGATGATCCATCTCTTATTCGCCATTTATATGATTTAACAGCATTACAAGACTTAATTTTTAATTATTCAAATTTTTCAGATTTAGTTGTTGGCGTGATAAGAAAAGATATACAGAACGACAGAGGAAAAATTAAATCATTAGCGAACTCGGAAGTAAAATTGTTGCAAAAAATGCTGCTAACACTAGAAGATGATTCTTTGTATGCTAATGAATATCAGCAATTTGTTACAGGAATGTCTTACGCTACAGAAGACGAATGCCCAACTTTTATTGAAGCTATAGACGCTGTTAAAAGCATAATTAGCATAATTAAATAGAAAATTGTTAAGCAGTAGCTACGTTGTACTAAGACCAACATTCCGCACCCAGTAGTGTCACACACTATCAGATGTGGGCGACTGAAGTGAAAAACAGTGCATATGTACTAAAAAGAGAACACAATAAAGAGGTGTGATCGCCGCGTCTGAGGATTGCCCTCCAAGCAATCGCCAAAAAGTGAGATGACTAATTGCACTACTCGAGAGTGTTGATTACTGCTGCGACTCCGTTGATACTGAAGGGCATCGGGCGGAACAGCGATCGCTTCTGGGAAAGTCTTCGTTTTGTGAGGTTTTGTAATTTCAGTGTTATGACAAAGTGTTTTTATCCGGGAGATAGGGGGAAAGTGAAGTAGTTATTAGAAACCCCTATTATCGATAACAAATATGCGTAGTCATTTAGTATCTATTAACACTAATATACTTAACCAAACTTCTCAACTCACTTTTAGCGATTGCATGGACAAAGCGATCACTGAACTACCCAGTGAAAATTCTCGCAACTCCTACCTAAAAGACATCCGCCTCTACCTGTCTTGGGTATTGCTAATTGAGGGTGATATAATACCTACTACGAGATTTGAGATCAACGACCCCAAGTATATTGACAAAGCCGCAATACCACATCTCATTGAATCAGTACTGCTAGCCATGGATAAACGACGGGCATCTCACATGCTGCTTGCATTTAAGGGCGCAATGCAATCTGACAAAGTATCCGAAAATACAATCAATCGGCGCATCGCTGCTATCAAATGGTTTTACCGTCTGGCTTATCAAAAAGAATTTATCAGTTATACTATTGGAAGTGACGATGTTAAGGGATACAAAGTCACCCAGTACCGCGATACGCGAGGGGTATCCACTGTTGAAATCAAGCAAATGCTTGACTTGGCTAAAAGTAACATCAGGGACACCGCTTTGTTGCGATTACTTTTTGAGAATGCATTACGACGCGATGAGATTAGCAAGTTGACTGTCAAAGATTTCTTAACACAAACATTGCAGTTAAGAATTTTTGGCAAGGGTAAAGGACAGCAATGCCAATTGATAACTATTTCGCCTAAACTATGTCAGATTATCAAAGATTACCTAGCCACTAGAGGAGAACTATTAGCTGATTCCCCTTTGTTTGTTGCCCAAGATAATGCCCGAACTGGAGTAAATAGAAAACCGCGATCTCTCTCCGGTGATGCTATCAGTAAAATGGTAGCAAGGTACGCTCTTGAAATTGGTATTGACCGTAGAATATCAGCTCACCGCATTCGGCACACCAGTATTACTGCAAGCCTAGTTGCGAATAAAGGCGATATTCCAAAAAGCCAACAACTTAGTCGTCACGCTCGCCCAGAAACACTGATGCGATATTGGGATAATCAGCAAGATGCTCAAGGCGAAATGTGTAATGTATTATCAGAACT
The DNA here is from genome assembly GCA_029379215.1 of Rhizonema sp. PD37. Lineage (GTDB taxonomy): Bacteria > Cyanobacteriota > Cyanobacteriia > Cyanobacteriales > Nostocaceae > Rhizonema. Next base: position 12,485 of record JAQYWO010000109.1, on the reverse strand, counting down.
ATTGGAGTAGCAAGAAATTAGGTTTTCACCAAGAGAGGATAAGGGTTTGGTGATTCTTTTCCACTATATGTTTATTAAACCTAGAACTATATCTGCATTTAATGCAGATATGCAAAACTGCTATCAAGAGAAATAGTGAGGCGTTGGATGATACAAGTCGCAATTTATTGACAAGGGCAATTAGAAAACTTGGTTTATCGGCAAGGGCAAGCGATCGCATTCTTAAAGTAACACGTACCATTGCAGATTTAGTAGAAGACCATAACCTAAAAACCCTGCATGTTGCTGAAGCAATTCAGTATCGTACAATTGATAGAATGCAATAGATATTAAGAGAAATTTAGATTTAGCAATCGCTAGCTATAAAAAAGAGTTGGTATTGAAGAAATATTCCAAGATTTCAAAAGTGGCGGTTAGAATTTAGAGTCAACTAACGTATCGAGTGAGCATTTAGAGCATATATAAGTTGATGTGCGTTGCTTGTCTGTCCTTCTGGAAAGGAAAGCGCATAACTGTATTGGATTAGAGGTGTTCGCTGGTTGGATAATCCTGATCTAAACTTATTCGCTCAAACGCTCGCCGTGTTATCTACCTAAGTAAATTTTTGAGAAATTCGTTACCTTAAAGCGACTTTTTGACCTGAGGTAAAAATCGGTAAAACTACTCAGGCAATAGGACTCTCCCAGATTTTAGAATGTTGAACAAGCAAGTCGTAATTTGTGTATCTATAAAAGTGTGTTGTGATGGCAGTTAGCGTGGCGATTGAAACGTCACGCTTTTCTATCAATGCAATATGGGAGGATGAGAACCCCTCAAAATCTTTATTTTATTTGTATCGCAGTCTATCGCTTTATGATGACTTGTACGGAGTTGTTATAGATGTTGCGAGTTCCCGATTTTTAAGCAGAAGGAAAAACGTAAAATTTTACACCCTAAGCTAGAAGCATTTGAGCTACATATCTGTTTATAGTATGGTGCTAGAACGACTTAATCAATTTCCATCTTCAAAATCATGAATTTAAAGTTGATTTTGAATTCACGAGATTAATACTTTCTATTTTGCTTGTATTTTTTGTATCAGTTGGAGTATTAATCCCTGAGTCAAACTGTGTTCTATTTTGAATTTGAAATTTTTTAAGTCGCTCTAACTGAGGATTAATGCTCTGCCTGTAGAGACGCTTCAAACGTCGCGTATCCACAGACTTGGTGTGAACACCTGAGTTGCTAGAATTCGCCGTCTACAAAAAATTGCAACCATGAATAGCAACGGCTTGAAACAAGAAACTCAAAGACACGCTCCTCGCACCAAAAAGCACATTCGTCGTACAGAGCACGCAGCCATCCAACTGCAAAATGATCGCACTGGAATGGACGTAGAAACGCTCAAACGTGCTTTTTTCGATAACCTCTACTACATACAGGCAAAAGATAAGGATTGGGCAACCGCACATGATTTCTATATGGCTTTGGCATACACAGTGCGCGATCGCCTGTTACAACGCTGGATAAAAACTGTTGAGCAAACCTACCGAAAGAAGGATGTCAAAGTCGTTTGTTATCTATCTGCCGAATACTTGGTGGGACGACAACTAGGCAAAAACCTGATTAATGTTGGACTACACGATCATGCTTGTCAAGTGGTACAGGAGTCTGGGTTAGACTTGTACGATTTGCTAGAGCAGGAAGATGAACCGGGATTGGGCAATGGTGGCTTAGGAAGACTCGCTGCCTGCTTTATGGATTCTCTCTCAACTTTGGAAATCCCTGCTATTGGCTACGGCATCCGCTATGAGTACGGCATATTTCAGCAATACATTTGTAATGGTGCTCAGGTGGAACGTCCAGATCGTTGGCTGCGTTTCGGTAATCCTTGGGAAATTCCCCGTTTGGATTATATCATGGAAGTTAAATTCGGCGGACACACAGAAGCTTACACTGACGAACAAGGGCGCTATCAAGTGCGTTGGATTCCCGAAAGAACCGTATTAGGTATACCCTACGATACACCAATTTCCGGCTACAGTAGCAATACTGTGAATACCTTGAGGTTATGGAGTGCCAAAGCTAGCGACGATTTTAACTTCGAGATTTTCAACAGTGGTGATTACGCCCGTGCTGTAGCTGATAAAGTCTTCTCTGAAAATATTACTAAAGTCCTCTACCCCAACGATAACAAATACCAAGGTCGGGAACTCCGGTTAGAGCAACAATATTTCTTTGTTTCCTGTTCTTTGCAAGATATCATTCGTAATTATCTGCTCAGCCACGATAACTTTGACTCTTTCGCTGATAAATTTGCCCTCCAAATCAACGATACCCACCCGACAATTGGAATTGCCGAACTGATGCGGCTATTATTGGATGAACACCAGGTGGGATGGGATCAAGCTTGGGACATTACTCAAAAAACCTTTGGTTTCACTAATCATACCGTTTTATCTGAAGCATTGGAACGCTGGTCTTTCAGTATCTTTGGGTATCTTCTGCCGCGACACTTGGAGATTATTTTTGAGATCAACCAACGTTTCTTGGACGAAGTTCGTGCGAAGTATCCCAATGATAATGAGCGAATTGCTAGACTGTCGGTGATACAAGAAGGTTCAGACAAACAAGTCAGAATGGCTCATCTTGCTTGTGTTGGCTCTCATGCCATCAACGGTGTTGCCGGATTACATAGTGAAATCCTCAAACACGAAACATTTAAAGACTTCTACGAATTGTTTCCCGAAAAATTCAGCAACAAAACTAATGGAGTTACACCGCGTCGCTGGATTTTACTTGCTAACCCCAAACTTTCCCTACTAATTACAGATAAAATTGGTAGGGATTGGATTAAGAATTTAGAGGAACTCAAACGTTTAGAAGCATTTGTGGATGATCAAGAGTTTCGCCACAAATGGCAGCTGATTAAGCAAGAAAATAAGCAAGACTTGGCGGAGTATATTCTGCACACGACTGGAACTCATGTGAATGCCAATTCTTTGTTCGATTTACAAGTGAAGCGATTTCACGAGTACAAGCGTCAGCATCTCAATTTGTTACATGCGATCGCGCTTTATAACTATATTAAACAGCATCCAGATGCAGATGTTGTGCCGCGAACAGTGATTTTTGCTGGTAAGGCGGCACCCGGTTATGCAACGGCAAAGCTGATAATTCAGTTGATTAACTCTGTGGCAGATGTGGTGAACCACGATCCGGATATAGGCGATCGCCTTAAGGTTGTTTTTTTAGAGAATTACAACGTTACACTCGCACAGCGACTCTATCCAGCGGCCGATCTTTCAGAACAAATCTCGACAGCAGGTAAGGAAGCTTCCGGCACAAGCAACATGAAGTTTGCAATGAATGGTACATTGACGATCGGCACATTGGATGGAGCAAATGTGGAAATTCGCGATCGCGTCGGTGCCGAAAATTTCTTCCTGTTTGGATTGACAGCTCCACAAGTCTCGCAAACCAAAGCGCAAGGATACAATCCGTCTGACTACTACAACTCTAATGCCCAGCTCAAACAAGCAATTGACCAAATTGCATCAGGTGACTTCTCCAAGGGTGACAAAGATTTGTTTAAGCCACTGGTAGAATCCTTGAAAAATCAGGATGAATATTTGCTATTTGCAGATTTCCAGTCTTATCTTGACACTCAGCAGCGAGTCAGCGATGCTTACCGCGATCAAGACAAGTGGCTATTGATGTCAATCCTGAACACAGCTCGCTCGGGTTACTTTTCCTCAGATCGGACAATTCGCCAGTATGCTGAGGATATATGGCACGTTAAACCAGTACCTGTCGTTCTAGATAACGCTCCGAATTTCGACAACTAACTAAAATGATAGTCCCTAACTAGCCCTTAGGGGCTATCTTCCTTTGCTGATAGCATTCACAAAGCAAAATACTACAATCCGCTTCTGGTGTTGTATCTCATACACTCTTGCCCTCACTAGTGCAACGGGGGCGGAAATAGGGCAACCCTGACGCTTGTACCTCGCTACCGCTTCAAAGATCGCTAACGTCGCTAACACCAGTCGCTTCGCCTTGCGGTACTAGGTGCCCCAGAACCCACGATTGGAAGAGGGGTGTCCTTCAAGAGCGGGGTGAAAATGGCATTTCTGGTTTTCTTAATCCATACCATAATATTGAAAGGAAACTGTAGTGCTGGTATTTTACCTCCGAAATCAAAGTTATGTTCAACTACAATCCCTTAGAGTGCCTACCATCATCGGCAGAATTACCTGATTCTGATGATACGCCTGTGGATAGCGAACTGCAAATATTAATACCCAACTTACTATTAGCCATTTTGTCAGCAATTTGGTCTCACCGCGATGATTGGTATTTTGGTATTAACATGGGAATTTATTATGAACCCAGTCAAAATGCCATTGTTCCCGACGGATTTTTGAGTTTGGGTGTGGAAAGATTTATTAGCGAGAATGGACGTTCTAGCTACGTACTTTGGGAAGAAGATAATATTCCCCCAACGTTAGTTTTAGAAATCGTTTCTCAAACTTATAACGGCGAATATGAACAGAAAAAAACTGATTACGCTGAATTATGAATTTTATATTATGTTATTTATGCACCAACTCGGCTACGACGTAGACGCCAAAGATTAGAAGTGTATCGCTTAATTGAAGGTCAATATATTTTACAACCAGGTGATACAAATTGGATGCCTGAAATAGGTTTAGGTATTGGGCGAGAACAAGGTACTTATCAAGGAAAGACACGAGAATGGTTGTATTGGTATGACCAAAACGGTATGCGATACACAACACAAGAAGAACAATTACAATATCTTTTAGCAAAGTTACAGCAACAAGGAATTGATCCAAATACACTTTAAATGTTTGAGATCATTTGAACAGTTAGCTATCCGGTATTAACATAAAATAAAAATATTGAAATGTATTCAAAAAGGATTAGAGTGATTAAATTATTTATGAGTACTGATCGCTGATAAGAGATGTTTTTTTAGCTAAAATCTTTTCTAGTAAAGGAGTAAGTTCTTTATTCAACTGACCTGTCCGAACAAATTTAGCATAGCTATCCATTTCAATGGCTAATAGTTCTTCTTGTAACTGTTCAACTGCAAAGTTTTGCAAATTGGGATACTCTTGCTGTAACTGTTGGATTTCTGCTATCATATGTTCCATTTCTTCTTGGATCAATCCTTCCTGATAACGGCAAAACTCTGGCTTGATACCAGGGCGTGGCTCTGCTTGTAGATGTTCGATGACGCGATTGAGGGCAACAACTCGTGCAACTAACTCTAAATATTTTTGGCGTAAAGTTTGGTTGCCCATCAGGTTCAGCTTTAGCAAAAACGGTTTGATAGTCAATCCTTGGAAAAGTAGGGTAAATAAAACCGCACCAAACACTACAGCAATGATTTCGTCTCGTTCAAGTAAAATTTTGGGTATACTAAATGCCAGGGCAATAGAGACTGAACCACGCAATCCACCCCACCAAAGTATAGTTTGCTCGGGTAAGGGAATCTTTGATGCTTTTAAAAGATGACTTAATTTACTGAGAGACAAGATGGCAACAGCTCGCATCAAAATCATTGCTCCTACTGTCACCGCAATCATTGTCAAGTTCTCTCTCAAACTATTAAACCGTAACTGATCCCCGATTAGTAGAAATACAATCGAGTTGACAAAGAATGCGAGAAACTCCCAAAATTCAGTAACAATAACTCTTGTACGCGGGCTCATACCAATGCAAGAGCCAAAGTTACCTAGAATCAAGCCTGTAGTCACAACCCCAATCACTGCAGATCCGCCCAAATCTTCCGTAATTATATAAGTGCCGTATGCTGAGACTAAGGTTAAAGATTGTTCTACTAATGGTGAATCAAACCGTTGGGTAAGAAAGGAGATGCCAAAGCCGATCGCTCCTCCTACTGCTATACCAATGCCAATAACCGTAAAAAAGTTGACTAAGATTGGCTGTATTCCCCATTCAGTTGTTCCCAAAGACAGTGCCATCAAAAAACTGAAGGCTACCACTGCCATACCATCGTTGAACAAGCTTTCACCTTCAATGAGGGTTGTTAGACGCTTATCAACGCCCAATTCTCGAAATAAAGCAGTGACTGAAACTGGATCGGTGGCAGAAAGACTCGCGGCAATGAGTAAAGCCGCATTCAAGGAGAGTCCCGTCAATAAATTCAGACTGAAAGCCACCCCGACAACGGAAATCACGACTCCCACGACTGCGTAGAGACAAATTGGTAGCAAATCTCGCTTCAAAGAAGGCCACCTCAAATTCCATGCGGCTTCAAACAACAGAGGTGGTAGAAAAATTGATAAAATCAGTTGTGGGGAAAGAGTGACTAAATGGACATTAGCGATCGCCAACCCTAACCCCGCAATCACTAGTAGCAAAGTGTAGGGAATCTGGCGAAACCAGCTAAAGATTTGCGGTAGCGTTGCCACTCCTAAAGAAACTGCTAGCACTAACAGAAACTGCTTTAAGTTCGCAGCGATCGCTTCCTCGCTTATTGCTGATTCAATCACCATGCTTTAATCCCTGCTAGAGTTTAATATACGATTATAGTCAGATTTAGAGAATCGATTGCTCAGGAGAAAGGTCTTGTTCGATATTAGAAACCGCTTCAGGAGTTTGAGAGGGCAAGCTGCCGATCCTACTCAAATCCAGCAGGTAAAGGCAGATTTACTGGAAGAATCAACTTTAGACCGATCTTACCTGATATTAATTGTTGGTTCCTGTGCCATTGCTACCTTTGGCTTGTTATCAAACAGCGCTGCTGTAATTATTGGAGCTATGATCGTTGCACCTTTGATGTTACCAATTCGGGGGTTAGCCTTTGGCGCTTTGCGAGGCAACGTTAACCTGTATAAGAAAGCAATCATTGCAATTGTAGTAGGAACACTACTCGCAATAGTCATCTCCTGTTGTCTGGCTTTACTCGTGCATATATCTATCTATGGTAGCGAAGTACTAGCACGTTCAAAACCAACGCTGTTAGATTTGGGCATAGCTGTAGTAGCTGGTGGTATTAGTGGATACGCTAAAGTTGAGCCGAAAATTTCCAGTAGTTTGGCAGGAACGGCAATTGCTGTTGCCCTAATGCCTCCAATTTGTGTTATTGGTTTGGGACTGGCGCAGGCTAATTGGTCGCTCAGTTTAGGTGCAACTTTACTGTTCCTGACAAACCTCTTAGGAATTACCCTAGCTTGTATGCTGATATTTCTGGGAGCAGGTTATGCCTCTGTAGCAAGAGCGCAAAAACCGCTACTTGTAACTTTGGCTTTGACCGCAATTCTGCTGATTCCTTTAGGTGTAAGCTTTGTCCGACTTTTACGAGAAGCGCAATTAGAAATCAGTGTTCGAGAAGCACTATTAGACAAAACTGTGACCTTTCAGCAGCTACAGTTACTCAACACTGATACTAACTGGCTAAAAAAACCTCCAGAAGTCCGCTTAAGTGTGCGAGCAAACGAGGCAGTCACGCCACGGCAGGTGCAGTTATTGGAAAAATTTATTCAACGAGAAATGGGTCAGCCTTTCACCTTGATTTTTGATGTCAGTCGTGTGGAGGAAGTGCAGGCAAAACTAAATGTAGCTCCTTAACCTGCATGATCATGAAACCTGAGTCTACGTCCTGAATTTAGCGTCCGTACACATCACGTTCCCATCGCCCAGAATATAAATGGTGGAATAACTCTCCTACTGAAGCGACGGGAGCCTGAACGAAAATCATGTTGTCGTTTGTCTCAAACGACTGGATACCTCTAAGATTTTGAACTTGCATCATTAAATCGACTTCCGAGTTTCGTTTGCTAAATTTTGAGTAAATTCGGCTCTGTCAAAATTCCCTCTATCTTGAGCTAGTTGAGCAGCTTGCTCGTAGTCATTTGCAGCACCTTGAAAATCTTTAACTAATATTCGAGCTGAGGCACGTAAAATATATGCATGATAATTAGGAGATAAATCAATTGCTTTAGTAAACTCCGTAATTGCCTCCTGATATAGCTCAGAGTCACATAGGTTACGACCTCGCTTTAGAATCTCTTGGACAGTTTCCAGATTGGGATCTCGTTTGCCGGATACACATGGATGATTGCGATTAACTACTTGCCTTGATGAAGGAATTGTAAAGCAAGCCGACTTATCTTCAGCTGTAGTTACAGACTGAGAAATAAGCCAACATGCTACAGAGGAAAATCCTAAACAAAGAGTCAAAAAGAATCTGTCTAATTGCACTGTACAGTACCAAGATTATAACTATCAATATCTTCAGATTTTTTTTATATTTTGTAAGCGAGATTTTACTTAAATAAATGTTTATTTAATATAAATCAATTTGTATCTCATTTAGGATTGCTATAGCTCGTTTTAAATGAAGCTGCTACCGGGTAATTGTTAAATGCGATCGCCAATAATAAACATTCTAGTTACGTACTGTGGGAAGAAGATAATATTCCCACAATTTTGGCTTTATAAATTGTGTCTCAAACTTGTAACGATGAATACAAATAGAAAAAACAGATTACGCTGAATTAGGAGTTTTGCATTACGCCATTTATACACCCACTCGGCTACGACGTAAACGCCTTCATATTAGAAGTTTATCGCTTAGTTGATGGTCAATACATACAACCAGGCGCTCAAATTTGGATGCCAGAAGTAGGTTTAGGTATTGGAAGAGAACAGAAGACTTATCAAAGACGGACACGAGAAAGGCTGTATTGGTATGACAAAAACGATACGCAATACACAACACTTGAAGTTCAATTGCTAAGCCTTTAAGCTAAATTACAGCAACAAGGAATTGACCCAAATACAATTTAAATATTTGAGATGTGATTAAGTGAGTGAGAGGAAATAAACTGAAAATATTACATTTTATTAATTTCTATCAGGCTCAGACACAACGATTATACATCCTGTTTACTTTCGCTTGTTTTGTTTTTATGGGCAGATATCGCTGCATTCATAACACTCCTTATTACTGGTTGCTTATCATACTCAAAAGTTTTGCGATTTAACTCTGCCTGAGGTTAATGAATCAATAGCAACATCTCGCAAAGCAATCAAGTAAGCTGGTATAAGGCTCTTATCTGCCTGTGTCAATAAAATGTTACCTACATTCTCAAATTAGTTTAGGGCAAGCGATCTCACTCAATTGAAATCCGCTCTAATTGCTACTCCCGTGTGCAAAGTTGTCAATGCTTACTTAATCGCTTTCAATAGAAAATCGAGAATTGGTTTCCATAAAATACCTGTTAGGACATAAGGTGCATATTCAAAAAGTAGCAATTTTTGCTGGTTGGACTGCTTCAATGGTAAAGACTCTAGCAGAAAAGGGACGACGCAGGTAAGTCCATAGGCAGTTGCTATAGCTGTATTCAAATGAGGAGTAGAGCCTGGTAAAGGGCTATAATAAATACCCAGTAAAATGCAAAAAATCATTAAAAACTGCTTCCATAAGAATAAAGACTGAAGTGGTTGTAAATACAGTATAGGGAAAAAACTCTTTTCTCTTTTTTGCCGCATTCCCAAGAGAACAGCCCAAGTTGCAGCTCCAACTATCCCGTCATCTTTCAGTCCATAGATCCTTTGGAAGCATTTAACGGCTCTTTCAGTTTGTTTATCAAAATACCCGTCAGGTTCTTTTTTTAAAGTTCCTTCTTTATACAGGATGCTCTGTAGTTCTTTAACTGCATCTGGTAATTTTGGCTCCTGATTTCTAGCACTACTCGATAGTTTTGGGTAGCATAGACAAGCCCAAGTCAATGGTCCAACAATTCCATCAATATGGAGATTATTTTGTCTCTGAAATTCTTTAACTACCTCCACAGTTTCACAATCAAATTTACCACTGGGATTTGAGAGAAGATTCTTATCTTGTAAAATTGCTTGTAGTTGATAGATAGCATCTTGTAAAAACTTTGAAGTAAAATCTTGATGAAGTATGGGACGCTTAGTAAATAAATAAACTGGTTTTGCTCCAAGGAACAAAGATTTACTTTTTATCCATCCAAGAAACATATTTTCCAATCTAATTGTTTTCTTCATTACAGTTATCTTAGTATTGATGTTTATTAAGTAATTTGTGATTAGTCAGTGAAGACGGTTGATAATTAACTGGTAACTATCAACCGTAAACAACCCAAAAGAACCGTTCACAAATCAAATATAATTGTTATACACGAAATTTATACAACTACATTTCAATCTCAAATTCAAATTCAAATGGCTTTTTGAATCTTAAGGTTTGTTCAGAAGTACCAAAGTCTCCGACATTAGCAGGCAACTTAATGCTTTCATCTTGAGAAAACATCCAAAGTAGATTCATTACTTCATAAAAGATGTGTTTGTTAAATCTAAGTAATTCTCCAAAACTTCTTTTATGAGTGATGATTTGCCAATGATAATTCGCAAATTTGTCAACTTTTCGACTAAAGGGGAAGTGGAACTGTCTGTTTTCAATTAACAGCCAAACTTCTATGAAGTGCTTTTTAGGTAAGTACTGAATCTGGGAAACTGGAGTTTTCATAATTTCCTGGCATAAATACTTTGATACTTCCGTATTGCAGGAACTTTTTTAATTTCCTTAACGCAAGGACTCAATAATTATTGCCACTACTATCAAGCAAAACAGAAGCGTTCCCAACCGCAAAATCAAATTGGCGGAGAAAAGTAGCATTTTTATGCCAACATCTACTCTACCAAAGCAGATTGAGATAACGTAGGCGATCGCAAAACCTACTAATGCCAGTAAAAAATACTTGAGTCCCTTTATCACCCACTTTAACAACAAATTATGGTCGTCTTTAAGATTAGTTTTCATGTTTTTTGTCCTTACTTAATTGATAAAAAAAACAAGAGACTAGTCGCGTGGTAGTCCACGTATACTAGTCTCTGGGGTTGGTATCCAACTCTCTCTAGACAGCCAAACAATTTATTCATTTTTGCAATACTCACCATCAGTTGTGTAACTGCTTAGTGTCTCAAAGGGTAAAGCTTTAGATTTTTAAGTCTTTTCGATAAGAAAATGTCACTCTACACACAAAAAAACCCTTCTGAAATATGAGCTGAACCTCTCCAAAACCAGTGGTTTGAAGAATATTCAGTAAGCTAGCTTCCAAGTAATCTATTGCACTAGTTTGATCATCTATCAACACCACACCGCAAGGTTCGAGCAGCAGTCCACGTCCCAATATATAGGCGTCCAAGTCTGCCTTCTTAAATCGAAAGTCACTATTTGGATGCCCTGCTACCGTGATCGAAAACTCTGAAAAATGACCAATCCTGATCGTATTGCATTCTACAAGCAGTTTACGTGCTATAGGACCTTGGTAATCCTTGGGAATACATGCATGAAGGTTCTCAAAAAGTCCTTCCAACATGACTTAACTTCCTTCTATATAGCTTTAATCAGTAGATTAACCTTACCTTGCTTACAAGCATAACAATATAGTTATGAAAAAACAACATTAACTATGTAATTTATGCCTAGAGAAGTATATCTACCTAAGTAAAAACGATTTAACATGCTACCAAATTCCCAAATTTTTGCGCCCTGTAGCCCACATTCTGTAGATTCCCGTGAAAAGTAAGTATTTTCTACCAGTTTTATAGCTAATCACGCTTATTTGCTTTGTTATAGTTGTTTATACGCAGATGTTTAGGTTGTTCAAAACAATTTAGGACTATTTCAGGAAATACTTTTTGTTCGTATTTCCTGAATGTCTCTAGCGGACACATCATTAACAAAAGTTCGGTTGATCATCGGATGATTGTCATGGGTTGGTCCCATATCACTATCTGGATGGTATGCAATTATATCTAGAGTGCTGTCGTCAGTAAAAAAGCTGTGCTGACCACCTTCTGGGATCATAAAAATTTGACCTGGAGTCAAGGGTATTTCAATATTTGATCCAGTTCCATCTTCATTTTCTGGAACAATGCAACGTCCTTTACCACTCATAACTACCCCAATCCTAATCGAAGGATGGGTATGGCGTGTCTGTTTAATACCTAGTGGGAAGTGTAAATGGTTGAGACATGGATCGCCTTTAATGGTTGGTGGCACTAAAAGGGCATCAGAGCAACCGTCCATGTAAAGCAATCTACCTTTTTCCTCAATTGGTCCCCCAATCATGAACATCCCACGGTAGCCAGAACTTGAAATCACAATTCCACGTCCACCACAAACAGACATAGAGCCCGGTACGCAGAAGTACATACCTTTTACTAGGGTGAACATTTGGTTAAAACCCGCGTGCTCAGTAGTCAAGTAAGTTAGACCATCAACTACAAACCCGAAGTGAGTCCCTTTTTCCTTCACAGTCACTCTTTCCCCAGTGTATCCCCATCCAGACAAAAGTGTTGGATGCTGGTTTGTTGACAAGTCTACTAGTATCCCATTACTACCAGTTACTGATCTAAAATGCTTACTATGAGAACATACCTGAGTAATCATGAATTATAATGTTTTACAATACTAC
>JAQYWO010000524.1 GCA_029379215.1 Rhizonema sp. PD37 | reverse complement strand
GGGTTCACCAGTCGCCTACGGCGGGAAACCCGCCTGCAGCGCTGGTTCACCAAGAACGCCAAGAGCGCTAAGAAAGAGGAGAAAGAGAGAGTTAGTTTTCATCTTCTTGATTGAGGTTGATAGATTGCTCGTTGTTGCTTTGGTTTTCTTTGTCATCTTCTAGGCGATAGAGAAATTCGCAGGTGTCGCGAATTAAGTTGAGTTGACGCCCTGCTAAACGTGCGCGATCGCCTGCAAATGATTTTTCAAAGACTTCTACGACAAAGTACTGAGCAAAATCTAAAACTGTTTGTCGTTCTTCTTCGCGTTTGCTCAATACCCAACGCCCTTCTGCTGTGGAGGCATGAACTCGATCCATGAGTTTAAAGACGGCGGCGGCAACGGCGGCGACTAATGTTTCTCCTTGGAAAACACTTAGTTCGGCTTTGAGTATTGTTTCTGAGGCAATATCAATGGGTTTTAAGACAGCGTTGGATTTGGGATTATAACGTTTATTTGCTCTGTAAAATTTGCGGTAAAGTTCTGTGAGTTTTTGAGGATGATTTAGAGTTGATTCTTCTCCCACAATTAATTCCTCCAAATTTGAATCATATTTTGTGTAAGGATCGAAGCAGGGATAAAAGTGATAGGCATAAAGCTGAATTTTTTCAAGTCGAGCGGTTTCAACTTTCTGGTTGCGTACCCAACGGTTAAGATAAGAAAAGACATAAAGCGGACTTGTTTCTAAATCAGACGCGAGTTCAGTAAATCTACCCCAATTGGCATCATAACCAGACTTACTTTGTCTGGCATTAACATCAAGGTGAATAGCGTAAGCAGCTGTGAGGATATTCAAAGGTGCTGGATATCGGATGCCGTTTTCCTCCCAACCTTCGAGGATGTAGTCAAGACGAAAGCGATCGCGTCTTACTAAAGCTCGAAAAGCGTGAGGTGTACTGTCAAGAAAAACACTTTCCTCAAACTCAGCCCCATCGTTAAAAGGTGGAATTGGCGACTCAGAAACGACTGTTTTGACATCTAATATCATTGGGAAAGCAAAGGCTAACCAACTTGGCATCACCCAAGATTCAGTGTCAGTACTATCTCTTCCTGGCGGAAGTGCCATAAAGTAGAAAGTTAAAGGTTGATTTTCGGGGTAGGAGAGTTTAAAGGTACGGTTTACCTTACCTTGTGGATTCTCATCAATTAAGAAGGTATCTACACTTTGATAGCGTTCTTGCCCTAGATTCGCTTGGAAATCTTTACTGATAAAATGATTGCGGATACTAGTATCAAATCGAGTTTGAGCAATACCAGTGTAAGCTTTTTGTAAAAACTTGTTAGTCTCTGGAGTGAAATAATAAGTGGGGTAAAAGTAAAGATAACGGTATTTGCCATCCTCAAATCTTTTACCTACGGCTTGAGTTTGATTCATTAAAATTTGCCGCAGCATCATTTCTACAGCTGCAATACTGGAAATATTGCGTTTGGCATTAGAACCTCCTAACATCTGCTTATTTGTGTAAACTTGCGGTGTGAATAACACTGCTGATTCCATTTGCTCGGTAACTGTATAAGCAGAATGGGAAATTGAACAAATTAACTGCCTTCCTCTACCAGATTTTTTAGCTGCATTGTAATTGCTTAACTCATTTAAAAAAGTTTCTGTCTGATTGGTAGCTACTACCTCATGACTACCAGGGAGCATGACAACTCGTTCTACCCAAAGCCTTAAATCATCCCAACCATCAGCCAGCTGATACTGGGTAACAATCGGCTCAATCAAGCTTTTTAGATAAGTAATAACTTGCTCGCATATCTCACGTACATCTTCAAGACCAGGATGATGTTGCAGATATTTAGCTGCTAAGTAATACCATTCATAAGGAACTCCCCCGGTGTTTCCCTTTAACTTATTTTCTTTCAGGCTTTGATTGATTCTTTGGATTGCACGAATTTGGGGTAAGTATTCTATTAAGTTCCAAAATTCTACAATTTTGTTGACTATATCAAGATGAGGGATTTTTGGCAAGTTTTTATCTTTCTTACCAGCAGTTTCAATGCGACTGACTGTTTCATCCCAGATTTTCCGACTGACTAAATCACCAAATTCTGCCAATCGATCAATGCGGATATCATCAGCAAACTTGAAGTCATAGTCAGCAGGTAAAACGCCTTGATGCTGGAATTTATCCAAATTATCGCTGCGACTTTTAGCAACAGAGGCTTTATTAGAGTTTAAGATGCGTAATGTAGCATCTAAAGCAACTTGCATCAAGCCAACTTCATCAAAAAATAAGTTGTAATACTCGGCATATTTCATGCCTTTACCGTCTCTGCCAAATCCTATTTGTCTGTGACGTAACTGATTCGCACAAAGAGATTTAATACTATGAACAACTCTGTTTGGTAAATCTTCTAGCGAAATAGGTGGAGCATCGCGTGAAGCTAGGTAAATCACACCTGTCGGCAGATATAATAGTGCTTCATAGTAAGTATGCTCATCAGTATTGAGACTGGTGTGAGCCTCAATCAGAGCATTGTTCACCACATTAGTCAGCACACCTCTATTCTCAGCAATGCGGTGGTAAGTTAACTTCAATTGCCCACCACTGAGACTGTGGATGATTTCTTTGAGGCTACGGTGCTCTGCGTCTTGGGGATGTTTGACAATCGAGGCGAGAGAGTCAGCTAAACAGGTTAGATCCGAGAGACTACGAAGAGTGCGATCGCGTAACACTGGATTCAACCCGTACTCAGAAAAATTCCAGTTTGTATCCCAACGTCGTTGAGCATTATAAGCCATACACAACAAATCATCTAGATACTCTTTATCAGTAAACCAAAAAGTTTTTCTCCAAAGAGCGACCGCTAAAATACTTATATG
>JAQYWO010000523.1 GCA_029379215.1 Rhizonema sp. PD37 | reverse complement strand
GCGGCGGGCAATGAATGCTGAGGCAGGATGGCAACCGGGTTGGGACTTGGCTGGTACTATCGAAGTTGCGGCAGCCAATGGAAGTCCGAGTGTCGGTAGCCGCGTTGTGGGCTTTGTCCCGAACGGCGCATGGAAAGAAGTTGTGGCAGTTCCTACGCATTCCCTCGCCGAGTTACCGGAATCAGTCACGTTTGCCCAAGCTGCTACCTTACCTGTGGCAGGGTTGACTGCCTTGCACGCCCTAGCCAAAGCAGGTTCTCTTCTCGATCGCAAAGTCTTGATTACAGGTGCTTCTGGAGGAGTGGGAAACTTTGCCTGTCAATTGGCGCGACTATCGGGTGCAACAGTAGTCGCTCATGTGCGTAACCCACAGTTTGAAGCATCTGTCAAGCAGACTGGGGCACACATTGTTGTGACAGGAGACGATCTTTCAGTAGCTAGTGAGTATGGACCGTATGATTTAATTTTAGAATCTGTGGGAGGGACGACACTATCTACAGCACTAAGCTTAATAGCACTTGATGGTATGTGTGTTTTGTTCGGTACATCAGCCAATAAAGATGTAACTTTTAATGCTCAAAAGTTCTATAGTACAGGTGGTGCTAGTTTGTATGGCTTTATCCTATTTCACGAACTCAAGCGGGAGCCTGCATCAGTAGGGCTAAAACGGTTAGTTAACTTAGTCGCTCAGGGACAAATTCGCCCTCATATTGATGTGGAAGCACCTTGGACTCAAGTAGCAGAAGTGGCAGAGCAACTTACACAGAGGCGCTTTGCAGGTAAGGCTGTTTTACATTTTTCTTAAGTCATTCGATGTGCGGATGAGGGGTACGAAGTAAGCACTTTAGTGCTCAATTTTAAGCACTAAAGTGCTTACTACAAACATTATTATAAGTGTTCAAACGAACATGATATAGGTACAAAACTTCCTTGAGAAAACGCTCGGGGGAAAAAATCACACAGCAGTCTTCAATCATTCGTAAAAAACAAGATACCCGACTTCTTGAAGAAGTCGGGTATCTGTGTCTGTAGTTGTCACAGGTGGAGGTTGTGATTTCATTGCAGTAGGAACTACTATACAGGTGGTGAGTCTCTTAAACTAAGAGAGTTTTGAGTTTTTAGCAACTCACCTGACGCTTGCCATCGACAACTAACGAAAATGCGATCGCTTTCACTACTATTGGGTATTTGTCTTAGTACATCTGTTTTCCCAACCCACGCCTCATTTGCAGAAACTCCCTCGGTTCCAAAAGCTTCAACTGCGCCTTTGGAACTAAGCTTATTGCAAAACCCAAAAAATGTGATTACAGCTAACACTATTTCCCAAAGGGGATTGACTATTCCGAGTTTGTGGTTGGCAAAAGAGAACTCTGAGAATAAGTTGTTGGATAACTGGATAGCATATCCAGTTAAAAAAACAGAGCCAGGGCGAGTAGACTTATTAGTAAATCAACAGCTTTGGAGTATATTAGATTACTCAGAACGCTACGGTTTTCTTAATCGAGTAGGCACTGTTGCACGGCGTTATGGTTACAATCTCCGGGTATTCAATTATCAAAAAGAACGTTTAGCAACATACACTTGCAACTTTAGTATCAGTCCAGTACTGTGTAATGTTGATCTTAATAGTAGAACAAAGTAGCAGGAACGTGTTTGTTTACACCCACTGAGTTAACTATCTCTTGATTTTTGCAAACAAAGACTCGTATTGTACAGCAGTATCTGGCGGTAAAGGAAGTAAAAATTCACTTTTCTCAAAAGCCTCAGAATTACTCAATAACACCTTTTGCCATGATTCTGAGATATCTGAGGCATTGACTTGTGCTGACGGCGAATTTGTTTTGGTAAGCAAAGAGATTTGCTGAGAAATGCGTGGTTGTAAACAAAAATCAATCCATTTATACAATGAATCTTCACTGTTTTTGCCTGTAGGACGTACCCACATATCTGCCCAAAGCGCTGTTCCTGAGCGAGGAATGACGACACTCAATTGCGGATAATGTCCAAGAATTGACAGGATATCACTTGACCACCCAACGGCTAGCAAAGTATCTCCAGTTACTAAAGGTTCTAAGTATCTATCTGAACTATAAAATTTTACTTGCTGATTTAAGTTCTGTAATTCAACCTCCAAGTTTGGAATGTCAAGATTCTTCGTGTTGTAGGATTTTCCCAGCTTCTTTAAAACTAGTCCCACCACTTCGCGTGGTTGATCTAACAGCGAAATGCGATCGCGCAGTTCTTTTCGCCACAAATCACCCCAATCGCTAGGAGTCCAATTGAATTCTTGAAGAAACTTGTCACGGCGGTAAACAATCACTGTGCTACCCCATCGGTAAGGAACTGCCCAAACTTTTCCTTGAGGATCTACCTGCCCCTGATCGTTCCGTCTCCCCAATTCTTGCCATCGTTGAGGCAAAGAAGACCATTGTTTTAACTTTGACACCTCCAATGGTTGAATTAGGTTCTGCTTAATTGCTACGCTTATCCAGTAATCTCCCAAAGTTACCAAGTCAGCTTTCGTCGTTTTTTTAGATTTTGCCAACGGTATAAAGCGACGCCAGTCCTTATCATCTGTCGTATTTGTTTTCTTCTGCCAGGTTTGCAATTGCTTGAATAAATCCTGTAACTGCGCTACTGGGGCAAAATTTAACTGCGTCTTGTGCACAACCTGACCAAACTGATTCACCACTTGACCTGGTATAGAATCTTTTAACAGTTGCACGTATAACGTTGCTTGGTTGTTGTCAGCACAACTGATAAATAGTTGTGAGAGTGCTACCGTGCCGGCACCTAGCAAAAAAGACCGTCGCTCCATAGATTAATTTTTGGCAACAATTATGTTAGTAAAGCTCTTGATAGACATGTATATGTA
>JAQYWO010000108.1 GCA_029379215.1 Rhizonema sp. PD37 | reverse complement strand
CTTATATATAACATTTCATATATTTTTTTTAATAGCTGTTCGTAATGAGCGAATAGCGGCTTTTCTCTCTGATACTTGATAAGTAATTAAATAACATTTGGCTTTCCTCAAAAATATTAAATAAAGTGTTATGCGCTAACATAGATATTTATTCTATCCACCTTGATAAAACCCAGATAATCGTATTAAAAATTTATCAAAATTATTTTGAAATCAGAATATAAAAGTTAGAAATTAGCTTAAAATTTCCCCTTGAGATAAGAAGCCACTCTAAAAAAAAGAGTTTTTCTATAAGCTCTACTCATATATGCTATAAATACCGCTACTTGGTTCACGTCTGAAATTTGTTACTTCCTGACTATTACCTAAACATGACTATTAATGCCTGCTCATAGCTCGAAACTATAGGCTAAAGAAGAGTGAGTTGTACACAAACTTTTTGAGTTTTGATAAATGTATCCTAAGTTCTTTCTCAGCCATAATTTTTCGTCACAGAGTGATTATTGCAATTTTAATGCATATAAAATAAACCTCGTTCACTACTAACAATTAATAATTGATAGTGAAAACAGCCATTTATCAACCATATCCAGGATATTGAATAAAAAATTGACAATTTTTGAGCTTAGTTAATTAGGTATTTATAAGCATCACAAAAGGAAGATAATCCTCGATTGCTATTGGCAATTTCTTTCATGTAAAAAGCAAAATAATGACCTATTTATCTATAAGTCATCAAATTTTGATAGAAGCATGAAAAAAAATGAAAATAACAAAAAGAGACAAATAAGATTATGTTAGGATGACCATAATGGCACGAACAATTTGATAGGTAAAATTGCAGAGGAGAAAATCATGACTACATTAACAGGTTTGACATTTGGCGGTAAGACTTGGACACCTAAGTTTGTTGAAGAAATTGATCAAGACAGCTGCATTGGCTGTGGTAGATGTTATAAGATCTGCGGGCACAATGTACTGCTATTAAAAGCAATGAACGAAGAAGGAGAATTTGTAGAAGATGAAGACGATGATGAAATTGAAAAAAAAGTCATGACAATTGCTAATAAAGAGAACTGCGTTGGTTGCGAAGCTTGTGCAAGAATTTGCTCCAAGAACTGTTACACCCATGTAGCATTAAACAACTAGTACCGCTACCTTGGAATTAAAAATTTGTCTTGGCTTGTTAAGCAAGAGAGAAGTTGCAGGGAGCCAGTACTTCTGAGCCAAGACGAGTTAAAAAAGCTTGTATTGCTGGTGGCGTAAGAGCAATTCTGTAGATGAGCAGGGTATGTCCGCTTTATTTCCTTTGTCTTTTGTACTAGAGATTTCTCTTGGTTTTTCAGGACTTCCTTGAAAGATGATTTGCTTCTAGAAAAGGCAAACACAGTAAAATGCCGAAATGGCAACCTTTTATAAGAGTAGCAAGGTAATTTGAGGAAAATCTAGATAGTAACTAGAACTAGGCAAAAAGTTCATGGTAAACAAATCCGTAAATTGCCAATTGTCAGCCATTAACTAACTTAAACTTGCTCATAAACTAATCTAGTCAATTGTGAGTCCTAAGTAAGCATTCAGAAATCTTAGTGTTTCCTCTGTCGGCAATTGAATTAAATTTTGTAAATATAGCTGACAAAACTAGAGCTTTTGCAAATCAGCAGGTAAAGAGTACTGATTTGTGACGGCTGAATGTTTACAGTACCGACAGCGACGTCTTCTTAGATTAGCTTTTGTTGAAGTCTTTGATGTTCTCTGGGGGAAAGACATTAAAACATTTGGAAATTTCCCCCACCTATCTAGGCTTAATATAGAAAATGAATGAGATGAGAAGGAGTCAATCGATTTTGGATTTTGTGGAAAGTTACAAAGGTGCCAGTGCCAAGGGGCAAGAAACTCACACTAAATGCACGCAACGCGCTTTTGGGTTCACAAGTAAAGCAAACTTTCCTTTCTCAGATGTGTGGATTGATCCCGAAGTTGTATGGCTTCTTTCTCCAATGGTTAAAATCAGGCACACAGACACACAAAATTCTCCTGACTCCTTCTTCAATCAAACCGAGAAAATTCCACCTTTACCCACGCTTTACAGAGCAGGTATTTATGCAACAAATTCCTGTTTCACTATTAACCCTAGTTGCTGGGGCATTCATCACAGTTTTCAGCATCTGGGTTGGTCAAAACCATTCTCTACTGCCGGTGCAGGCATCGCAACAAGCACCTTTAGTAGATGCCTTTTTCAACGTAATGATGGCCATTGCCACGGCTCTGTTTTTGGTGGTAGAAGGAACCATTCTGATTTTTTTAGTTCAGTTTCGTCGCCGTCGTGGAGACGATAGCGATGGGGTGGATGTTGAGGGTAATGTTCCCTTGGAAATTTTTTGGACAGCCGTCCCAACACTGATAGTCCTTTGCTTAGGAATCTACAGTGTCAACATTTTTCAAGACATGGGAGGGTTTGAGCCAGGAAGCCATCCTCACTTGCCGCAACATACTGCCGCTCAAATACCAGGGAGCGCCATTGCAGCAACCTTGAGTGATACCTCACCTCAAGAGTCGAAAACTCCAGGTATCCCGGAAATTGGCATTGGTGCAAATCCTAAAAGGCTTAACAAACCAGCAGATGTCGTTGTCAACGTTACGGGAATGCAGTTTGCTTGGTTATTTAACTACCCGGATAGTAATGTGAGTGCTGGAGAATTACACATTCCAATCGGTGCGGACGTACAACTTAATCTGTCTGCAGCGGATGTCATTCACTCATTCTGGGTGCCGCAATTCCGATTGAAGCAAGATGCGATTCCCGGTATACCTACCGAACTACGCTTCGTCGCCACTAAACTTGGCACATACCCTGTCGTTTGTACTGAATTATGTGGCGGCTATCACGGTTCCATGCGATCTTCTGTTGTTGTTCAAACACCAGAAGAGTATGAAAGCTGGATGCAAGAAAACCGCATTGCCCAACAGCAAGAACTGAAGGAAGCTGTTGCACTTAAGCCAACTGATTTATCTACATCAGAGTTTCTTGCTCCCATGACGAGAAACATGGGAGTTAGTTCAACAACTATTGAGTCAATCGTCAAGAGTCATTAGTTTTTGGTCATTAGTCACGCTTTGATTAGTCATTAGTTGTTAGTCAGTGACTTCACCACTAACTAACAACCAATTATGAAGGATAAGTGACAAATGACAAACGACAAATGACACGCGATAAATGACAACCAACAAAGGAAAAATATGACGCAGGTAGAACTTCCGCGTAACACTCCGCCTGAAGACAATCATAATAAACCAGGAATTCAGGTAGCTGCTCGACATGCGCATATCCCGCCGTGGAAATGGTACGATTACTTCACGTTTAATGTTGATCACAAGGTGATTGGTATCCAATACCTGGTGACGGCGTTTGTGTTTTATCTCATTGGTGGATTGATGGCTCTTGCTATGCGAGCCGAATTGATGACACCAGATTCAGATGTTCTCGATCCAAACTTATACAACGCATTCCTCACAAATCATGGGACGATCATGATCTTTTTGTGGATCGTACCCAGTGCTATTGGAGGATTTGGGAACTATCTCGTGCCATTGATGGTTGGCGCTAGAGATATGGCTTTTCCCAAGCTGAATGCAGTCGCCTTCTGGCTAAACCCACCCGCAGGAGCATTACTTTTAGGTAGTTTCTACTTCGGCGGAGCGCAGTCTGGTTGGACGTCATACCCACCCCTCAGCCTTGTGACAGCCAACACTGCCCAAACCATGTGGATACTTGCCATCGTCTTGGTAGGAACTTCCTCAATTTTAGGTTCGCTGAACTTTGTCGTCACGATCCTCAAAATGAAGATTCCCAGCATGAGATGGGATCAATTGCCTTTGTTCTGTTGGGCAATTTTAGCAACCTCGGTTTTAGCACTTCTCTCCACACCAGTGTTAGCCGCAGGGTTAGTGCTGCTGTTGTTTGATCTGAACTTTGGGACGTCTTTCTTTAAGCCAGATGCAGGCGGTAACGTTGTGATTTACCAGCATCTGTTCTGGTTCTATTCGCATCCGGCAGTTTATTTGATGATTCTGCCCATCTTCGGCATTATGTCCGAAGTCATTCCAGTTCATGCTCGCAAACCAATCTTTGGGTACAAGGCGATCGCTTATTCTAGTTTGGCAATCTGCCTTGTGGGTTTGTTCGTCTGGGTACACCACATGTTTACCAGCGGCACACCCGGTTGGATGCGGATGTTCTTCACTATTTCCACCTTGATTGTTGCCGTTCCCACTGGTGTGAAGATTTTTGGCTGGGTTGCTACTCTTTGGGGTGGTAAGATCCGCTTCACAAGTGCCATGCTCTTCGCCATGGGCTTATTAAGCATGTTTGTCATGGGTGGTTTAAGTGGTGTGACGATGGGAACAGCTCCCTTTGATATGCACGTACACGATACTTACTATGTTGTAGCACACTTCCACTACGTCTTGTTTGGCGGTTCTGTATTTGGTATTTACTCCGGAATTTACCACTGGTTCCCCAAAATGACAGGACGAATGTTGAATGAATCCTGGGGTCGGGTTCATTTTGTCCTCACCTTAATCGGTACTAATCTAACCTTCCTACCCATGCACGAGTTAGGTTTGCAAGGAATGCCGCGCCGAGTCGCAATGTATGACCCACAATTTATTACCCTCAATCAGATTTGTACCTATGGTTCTATTATCTTAGGGCTATCGGTGATTCCATTCACTATCAACATTCTTTGGAGTTGGATTGCTGGACAGAAAGCCGGTGATAATCCTTGGAACGCTATGACATTAGAATGGACTACCACTTCACCACCGGCAGTTGAAAACTGGGAAGTTTTGCCCGTTCTCACTCATGGTCCTTACGATTACGGCAAAAACGGTCACAATGCTGTTCTGGAAACTGGTGAAACGGCTATTCCAGCAAATAGTTAGTGGGTTGTCGTTAGGAGTTAATGGATAGTCGTTAGTGGTTAGTTGTTAGTCATATTTTTTAATAACTAACCACTAACACATAACACACAAAAACTAACGATATTACCCATTACCATCTAACATTTATTCAAGGGTAGACAATGGAAGCTACAGATCATATTTCCACAGGTACAACAAGTGCAGAGCATCATGAAGAACATGAGGATTTACGAGTCTTGGGACTGATAACGTTCCTCCTCTCTGAATCGCTGATGTTTGCTGGATTTTTTGCAACTTATTTATTCTTCAGAGGTATTACCAAAGTTTGGCCTCCAGAAAACACGGAAGTAGAACTCTTGTTACCCACGATTAACACGATCATTCTTGTTTCTAGTAGTTTCGTCATTCACTTAGGTGATACAGCGATTAAAAAGAATGATGTGGAAGGAATGCGAAAGTGGTATAAAATCACCGCAGTCATGGGCGCAATTTTCCTAGTTGGTCAGGTTGTTGAGTACATGACTTTAGGGTATGGTCTAACTACCAACGTGTTTTCCAACTGTTTTTACTTGATGACAGGATTCCACGGTATACACGTTTTTGTGGGACTGTTGTTAATTTTAGGTGTGCTGTGGCGATCGCGTCGTCCCGGTCATTATTCTGCAACCAAACACACTGGTATCGAGATGGCAGAAATCTACTGGCACTTTGTAGATATCATCTGGATTGTTCTCTTTACCTTGCTGTACATTCTCACCCTCTTTTAAAAAAAGTGAGAAGTGAAAAGTTAGGAGTTAAGAATTCAAAACTTATAACTCAACTACTCTTCACTCCTCACTCCTCACTCTCTTATGGAGGTTTTTATGCAAGTTCATACAGAAACGTTCTCCTGGTTCGAGGTTCCAGAAGATGTTAAACAGTTATTGATATTAGCAGCGGAAAACTGGGAAAATACTTCTGAATCGGAAAAGTACATTAATCAGGCTTTAGCTAAAACAGAGGAATACCCAGATGTTTTAGTAGCAGCATATCGATATTTCTTTTATAAAAATAATTGCGAAATGGCACTACAAGTTGCAGTAAAGGTTATAGATAGAATTAAAGTATCGGAGAAATTACCAGATGATTGGGACAAACTTAAGCAAATATTAGTCAGTCGTAAAGAAGAGCCTAAAATTAGATTGTACTTAACTGCTTATAGTGCTTCAGGATTAGTTTTAGCTAGGCTGGGACAGCTAGAAGTAGCTAAAAAAATTAGTGCCCAAGTTAAGGATGTTGATCATCACAAAGAGTTTGGGGCAGCAACTTTACTTAATGTTCTTACACGTCCCCCTGAAGAAGACGAATAACTGGGATTGAGAGACGCATGAAGCCATAAAAAACAATAAGAGGTGTTCACGTTGGGGATGTTAAACAAGAGTGCAAGATGTTATTATGAGAAAGTAGGTAGATTTATAAAATATTCTAAATTCTATAGGGGCTGCTTGAAAAGAATATTTTTTCTGCTTATATGTTATGTAGATTACACAAATACCCACTTCCTCACTCGTGACTTCTAACTCTTAATACCTCCTCATTTCTTTTTACTAATATTTTTTAGGTAAGGTATGAAAGGTAGAGATTGGCTTGTCAATGAAAAAGGGCAGTATGAATCTGTTAAATCTGTTAAAGAATGGGATTTGTTAAGGGAGAATTATCGCCTTTATCGGTTTTTAACTGAGGTTGAAGATACTCTCAACAGTGTAGAAGATCAAACCAGTTGTCTTCCAGAAATTCGGATGTTGGTAAGGCGGTTGATTGTCAACTCCTATTGGGTGAAAAATCAATCTTTAGAACCTTCCCCTAAAACAGGAACCTCAGTTGTTCTATTGTACGATGAGTTGGGTTTTCCGTTAACTGTGCAAACAGTTACATTTGCACCAGGAACGCTATCAACAATTCACAATCATGGAACCTGGGGAGTGGTTGCAGTGTTAAAAGGACAGGAAAAAAGCACTTTCTGGAAGCGAACTCCTCAAGCAGAATTTGAGGACAAAATTGAGCGCTCGGGAGAGGTAACTTTAGTTCCAGGCGATATTATTAGCCTGACTCCTAATGCAATTCATAGTGTTGAAGCTATAGGTGATGAACCAACTGTGACTTTTAACATCTATGGAGAAACTTGCTCAAAAGAACGATTTGAGTTTGACGCTGTTAACCATACAGCCAAGAATTTTTAATCTTGGTTGTGAATTGAGAGTTGTTAATAGTTTACCACTAACGGAGATACATATATGGCAAGAGTGATTTTTTATGAAAAACCAGGCTGCCAGAATAATACCAAGCAAAAAACTTTGCTTGCAGCCGCAGGGCATGAGTTAGAAACTTACAACTTGTTGAAAGAAGCTTGGACAGTAGAACGTTTGCGCTTATTTTTTAGCAATCTCCCCGTAGTTGAATGGTTTAATCGTACTGCCCCAAGGATAAAATCTGGTGAGGTTGTTCCCGAACAGATCAATGAGGAAACAGCCTTGTCAGAAATGGTGAACGATCCGGTGTTAATTCGTCGTCCGTTGATTCAAGTTGGCGATCGCCGTGAGGTGGGTTTTGATGTGGAAAAAGTTGATGCTTGGATTGGCTTAAAGCCTGTGGACGAATCCTTAAGAGCCGTTAGCGAAAATTTACTACAACATGATTTGCAAAATTGTTCTCACGGTAACGATCATCAGCACAATCATGGTAAAGGTGGTTGCAAACATTAATTCCAGCAATGTGTTTGCAAACACAATTTGGCTATAATGTTTATCGTTTAACTCACATACAGAATACCCTCTTCCAATTTTGGGAGAGGGACTGGGTGATAGTGTATGTAAAATAGATGTTAACCTTGGATAATTTATAACCATGTTGCGATCTTTTGTTGATTAGTGATTTCAGGTGCCTGACAACCAATCACTTACTCATAGTACGTATTCAACCTACTTTTTCCCAGTCCTTTGACTGACAACAATATTATCGGAGGGCAAAGACTCCTGTTTAGGGAAGTTATTAGATCGCCTCTGCGATTGCTGAAGCAATGTTGGACATCAGTTTTTCACGATCTTCTAAAGGTGCTTCTGAACCTGCAATGAATGCAGCGATCGCCACGCGTTTTCCATTAGGTGAAATTACAATTCCAACGTCATTTGTAGCAGTATTTCTACCCTGAACATCTTCACCAGTACCAGTCTTATGTGCAATTGACCAATTCCTGGGTAAGCCTGCTTTTAGCCGCTTCTGTCCTGTTGGAGAGTCAGTCATAATCTGGAGTAACAAAGCGGTATTCAGAGATGATAATAACTGATGTGAGTGCAGCTTTGCCAAAAGGTCAACCATACCTTCCGGTGTAGCTGTGTCTCGCGGATCGGTGAGATACTTTTCCAAAGCAGCTTTCTTAACGCTCACAGGAATTTTTTGCACTGCTGAGTTGAATTTTTGCTCGTCAGCCAATTCTGGTTGAAAGTTTGTGAGTCCCACACTCTCAGGCTGTAGCTGCTGCTCTAAGCGATCAACGCGAACGTCGTGAATTTTTAGCTTGCCTAAGATCGCATTAACCTGTTGAGTTCCACCAATCAATCGTACTAAAGCGTCATTTGCAGTATTATCACTAATTCCAATAGAGCGTTCAAGAAGGTTTTGCACTGTGAACTGTGCATTATCACCTTTGAATTCCTTAATAATCGAACTCCCTCCTGGAGCAAACTGCTGACGGGTAATGGTAACCGATTGATTGAGCGAAATTTTCCCCTCATCTACTTGTTTCAAAACAGCGATCGCAGTGGGAAGCTTAAATACGCTTTGCATGGGAAAGCGCTGCTTCCCATTGAGAAACCAGCTTTCGCCAGTATTCAAGTCCAAAACCCCGATACCAACTTTGCCTCGGACGGCTGAAGTGTCAATCACCTTTAACCGATTTTGAAGTATTGCCCTATTAGGGGTTACAGATGGTTCTTGTGCTGTGACTGGAAACGACATAAATGTTATTAGAATAACCAATCCTAAAGAAAGCCAAAAACGACGTATAAACACCGAAGACATTTACTGTTTGTTGGTAATAAAATATATTCAGACGATGTTGATGACACTTAAGTTTCAGGTTATGAGCTTTTGACTAATTATTGGATTTCTCTTTTGCCCCTACCTATTGTCATAAACAACAATCATTACAAAAATTGTGTAAGCAATTCCTAAAACAAGTCCGCCAGTAAAACCAATACCCAAGCCAAAAATAAAACTAAGCATAAAAATACATAGTTAGGTAGATATTTGCATCTGATAATGTCTGTAGCTAGATAACAACCCTTCAACGATGTCAAAAGTTAGCACCGAAAGAGTACTCTATCCAACCTGCTTTGCGTCAAAAACTGGAAATAATGTGCTTTCCGGTTTTTCAGTATGGAATAATTTGTCACATAGTTGTCCTTTTGAGATTAGATCTCAAAAGCGCTCAGGAAGATATAACAACCGGAATTGAGTTTATTCCGGAGATCGCTAACTGGTATGACAATTCCTACTGTACTGAAACAGAGGAAAATATTTTTAAGATCGTTACTGCCCATCCAATCAAAGGATGACAGATATAATAGCAGAACTTGATACAGTTATTTTCACAACTGATATTTCAGTATATGCTTGAGAATACGAGGACATAAAATACAGTTGTTTTAGTACGTCGTTCACAGGCTTACAGCAAATTTCACCTAAATGAACCACACAATTGGTAAGGGCGTTAGCGTAGCGTTAGCGAGTCTTCTCCCAAGGGGAGACGCCAAAGGCGAACGAGCGTCACAGCCGTTAGCCCCTACACTGCAGTCTAATTACCTGAAAATTGGTGTAAGTAACTAGGTGGGAGAATTTATATGTATGTAACGAAAACTTAATCAGATTTTTTAGAGTCAAATTTGACATGTTGTGTACTGTAGTTACTTTTCTTCCCTAGCTTTAACGCCATCAATCACGGCATAAGCGAGATCTCTGGTATAGAACAGAAACTTGTACAAGGTTTGCTCGTTTTTTTTATAGATTAGTGCGTCCCCAACATTACCCATAGAAAGTTACTACCGAATCATGCTCGGCTGTACCTTGGAGATTATGGAAGCACGTCTTAAACAATTCCAATGGCGGCAGAAATATTTGAGACTTGCTGATTGGTACGATGAATTCTCCAGTCGTTCCTTTATGCAAGCAACAGTACCGGAAGCCTAAAAATTTCCCAGTTAGGAGTAGAAAGTTCTCCGGACAGAAGCTTCTGTCCGAAAGACTTCACTTCGGAATACGGCGTCCTGATTAAATAGAAGTTGCATTTATTTATGGGGATGATCTTCAGCATAGCTGCCTTCTCAACATTAATCTGTTGCAAGCGACACAACCGCCGTTTTTGTGTCTGCGTATTTCTCTACTCAAGCATTTCTAGGTTTCGTACCGCGCCCGTATCTGCGCTAGTCGCCAACAGTGCATAAGCCTTGAGTGCGGCACTCACCCGACGCTGCCGGGGTTGCTCCGGCTTCCAGGCATCTTTGCCCAATGCTTCCATTGTTACACGACGGTTGGCTAATTCCTCGACCGATAGATCCACATTGATACTGCGATTGGGAATGTCGATCTTGATGCGATCCCCGCCCTTGACCAGCGCAATGTTGCCGCCTGCCGCTGCCTCCGGAGACACATGACCAATAGAGAGGCCCGAAGTACCACCTGAGAAGCGACCATCGGTCAATAAGGCACAAACCTTACCCAGACCCTTGGATTTAAGGTAACTGGTCGGATATAGCATTTCCTGCATACCTGGACCGCCACGTGGCCCTTCATAGCGAATGATCACCACATCACCCGGTTCCACTTCCGAGCAGAGAATCCCTTTGACAGCCGCATCCTGACTTTCATAAATACGCGCCCGACCTTCAAATACATGAATGCTTTCGTCTACGCCTGCCGTCTTCACAATACAACCGCGCTCAGCCAGATTGCCGTATAGCACAGCAAGTCCACCCTCGGTGCTGAAGGCGTTTTCGACACTGCGGATACAGCCGTTTTCCCGATCTAGGTCAAGTGAGGGCCAACGGGTAGATTGACTGAACGCTTGCTGAGTTGGAATACCCGCAGGACCAGCCTTGAAGAAGGTGTGGACGGCTTCGTCATCGGTACGCATGACATCCCAGTGATCGAGAGCTTCACTCAGCGTCTTACTATGAACCGTCGGCACATCTGTGTGGAGCAGTCCGGCACGATCCAACTCGCCGAGAATACTGGGGATGCCGCCGGCACGGTGAACATCCTCAATGTGATACTTGGGTGTGTTAGGTGCTACCTTGCAGAGTTGTGGAACCTTGCGTGAGAGGCGGTCAATGTCGCTCAAGGTGAAATCAACTAAAGCTTCATGGGCGGCGGCTAGTAAGTGCAGAATAGTGTTAGTTGAACCGCCCATGGCGATGTCCAGCATCATGGCATTCTCAAACGCTTTGAAACTGGCCACAGAGCGTGGCAGTATCGATTCATCATCCTGCTCGTAGTAGCGACGGGTAATACTGACAATGGTGCGTGCGGCGTTGAGGAACAGATCCTTACGGTCGAAATGGGTCGCGAGCACAGTGCCGTTACCAGGCAAGGCAATGCCAATGGCTTCGGTGAGACAGTTCATGGAGTTTGCGGTGAACATCCCAGAGCAGGAGCCACAGGTTGGGCACGCGGAACGCTCATATTCCTCGGCAACCTCGTCGCTGATACTGTCGTCCGCAGCAACCACCATGGCGTCCACCAAGTCCAGTTTGTGTTCTGACAGCTTTGTCTTACCTGCTTCCATGGGACCGCCGGAGACGAATACTGTGGGAATGTTGAGACGCAGGGCTGCCATCAACATACCGGGGGTGATCTTGTCACAGTTGGAAATGCAGACTAGGGCGTCGGCACAATGAGCGTTGACCATGTACTCAACCGAATCAGCAATGATATCGCGCGAGGGTAGACTGTAGAGCATCCCGTCATGGCCCATGGCGATGCCATCGTCCACTGCGATGGTGTTGAATTCCTTGGCGACACCACCGGCGGCTTCAATCTCACGGCACACCAATTGACCCAGATCCTTCAGGTGAACGTGACCGGGTACGAATTGGGTAAAAGAGTTGGCGATCGCAATGATTGGCTTCTCGAAATCTGCGGTGTGCATTCCGGTGGCACGCCAGAGCGCGCGGGCACCGGCCATATTGCGTCCTTGGGTGGAGGTTTTGGATCGATAGGTCGGCATGGCGCATCCTATTTGTCTATGGGTTCCTAATAGTCTAAACTTTATTGGAAATAAGCAGTCGAAGCCGATAAAATTATTGTCTTCTATCATATAAAGCCTATCCAAAGTTACCCACAACTGGACTTTTCTCTACAGTCGCCACCCCAAGTAATGTAAAAGTCAGTTTTATTAGGGGAGATCGGTCGATCTCTCCTGCTTTTGCTGACACACCTTCAATCGTTGCCTTGCTTCGGGATGGGTAATAAAGTAATCTTTCAGCCAGTCGCAACCCCGCGCCAAAAGTTCATCTAAACCTCCGAAGCGCCACACACGGGCGACATTATCATCTGATACAGTGACGATGTACCTTCCATCCGGGCTAAAACGAACTCCTACGCCACTAAATTGTGCAAGTTGCCTGCCGTATAGATCCCACACTCGAGTTGTTTTGTCATCGGATGTGGTGACGATACGCTGTCCATCTGGGCTATAATTCGCACTCCAGACAGCACTCTCATGCCCAGAGAGGACTGCTAACTGCTTGCCTGAGAGATCCCACTCTTGAGCGGTGTTGTCGTCTGATGCAGTGATGATGCGCTGTCCATCTGGGCTAAAAGAAGCACTGTTGACATAGCTCGTATGTTCTTTAATCAGTACAAGCTGCTTACCAGATAAATCCCACACCCGAGCGGTTTTTCCATCTGACGCCGTGACGATGCGCTGTCCATCTGGGCTAAAAGAAGCACTGTTGACATAGCTTATATGCCCGGAAAGCATAGCAAGCTGCCTGCCTGACAAATTCCATATCCGAGCAGTGGTGTCATCCGATGCTGTGACAATGAGTTTTCCGTTTGGACTAAAATTTGCATTGTTAACATTAGCATCATGCCCTTGGAGTAATGCCAGCTGTTTGCCTTTCAAATCCCATAATCTGGCAGTGCTATCAGAAGATGCAGTGACGATACGTTGTCCGTTTGGACTAAAAGAAGCACTGTTAATCTTGCTTTCATGCCCCTTGAGGACTGCAAGTAGCAAACCATTCATATCCCACACTCTGGCGGTGAAGTCATCTGATACAGTAATCACTTGCTGTCCGTTTGGGCTAAAAGAAGCACTGTTAACTTTGCCTTGATGCCCCTTGAGGACTGCAAGTGGCAAACCTTTCAAATCCCACAATCTAGCGGTATTGTCATTTGATGCAGTGACAATACGTTGTCCATCTGAGCTAAAAGAAGCGCTATTAACCTTACCTTGATGTCCGGTGAGCACTGCTAGCGGCTTGTCGGACAAATCCCAAGCTTGGACGGTGTTGTCAGATGATATAGTGCCGATACGCTGTCCCTTGTGGCTGAAACTGATATTATTGACAACTCCTTGATGCCCTGGAACTAATGCCAGCTGCAAGCCAGACTGCCACATCCGGGCAGCTTGATCTTGTGATGCGGTGACGATGCGCTGTCCATCCGAGTTAAAAGTTGCTCTGCTTGCAGGAGCCTGATGCTCTGGAAGTACAGCGAGCTGTTTGCCAGATAAATCCCAGACTCGAGCGGTTTTGTCCACAGATGCCGTGACGATCTGCTGTCCATTTGGGCTAAAACTCGCGTTGCTAATCGGAGATCGATGCCCATTGAGGACGGAGATCTGCTTACCAGATAAATCCCACACCCGAGCGGTTTTGTCAAAAGATGCTGTGACGATGTGCTGTCCATCTGGACTAAAACTCGCACTGCTGACAGTATTCTGATGACCGCGAATTACCGCTAACTGATTGCCGAGCTTGTCCCATACTCGAGCAGTTTTGTCACTTGAGGCGGTGACAATGCGCTGTCCATCCGGGCTAAAAGAAGCACAAGAGACATAACTTTGATGTCCTGTTAACACTGCTAACTGCGAACCCTTCATATCCCATACTCTGGCTGTTTTGTCTTGTGATGCTGTGACAATCTGCTGTCCATCGAGGCTAAAACTCGCATTATTCACTGAATCTTGATGTCCAATGAAAACTGCAAGCTCTTTGCCAGACAAGTTCCACACCCGAGCGGTTTTGTCAACAGACGTCGTGACAATGTGCTGCCCATCCGGGCTAAAAGAAGCACTGTTGAGAGAATCTTGATGCCCTCGAAGTACCGCTATCTGCTTGCCTTTCAAATCCCAGACTCGAGCGGTTTTGTCAACAGATGCAACCGTGACGATGTATTTTTGATCTGGGCTAAAAGAAGCAGCAATCACATCGTTCTGATGTCCAAGGATTTGATTTCGTTCATAGATGTTGTCGAGAATTTTTTGTAAAGCTAGGATGGGGCTAACTGCTGGATACTCTTCCGGTGAACGTCCATCTTTGACTATTTGTTGCAACTTTTGTCCCGCATTCATCGCCGACAGCAACGCTTCGAGTTGTCGGAACTCAAACATCCGTAAAGCCGCATCTCCTGCTTGTTCCAGCTTTGTGCCTTCCCTTGCTTCCGATGCTTGTTTCGTTGCAATACTTGCCATTAACCCGGCAATGACTACCATCACTAAAGACAACACCAAGATTGTCGAGCCGAGGCGAATCTGCTTCCAGGCTTTTCGTTGTGCCTTAGTTAATGTTTGATTGGCTTGAGATAATATTCGACTTTCTTGTTCTTTGAAGAATAAAGCTCTCTCTTGACTGGCTGATAAGAACTGATAATCGGCGTTGCTCAGACTTTTACCAGTTGCCCATAACAGAGCATCCTGCAACGCATGTCCCCGCAACAAACGCGATTCATCCTGACAAGTAGAATCTTCCCAAGCTGCCAATGCTTGTGCATAAGGACGCAGATCTGTCAGTGCCTTGTCAATCCAATTTTGGTCAAAAACTGCTCGATAAATGCGATTGTAAACTTTTAGCTTCCCTTCAGTCCTAACTACCAACCCCGATAGGCGTAACTGAATTTGCTCGAGGCTGTTATCGGCTAAGACTTCTTTATGTTGCCACACTTGCTGATACAGTCCTAATAGCCGACTTGTATCCTGTCCATCACTACGCAATATCCGGTTGCGAATTGTCTTTAAATGCTCTGGTTCGTCTTGTGCCTGCCAGTTAGATATAACTTTGGAGTACACTAACTGCGAAACCCATTCTTCTACTCTGTCTTCTGGAATCTCTTCATCAGCCGTCTGAATCAATTTGCAAATTTTTTGTGTGAGAAACGGCTGACCTCCCGTCCAGTTTAGCACCGCTTGCAGCACCTCTGTGGCTTTGCTGGTTTTATCGGCCAATCCTTCCGCTAGCGGTTGGGCTGAAGGTAGCTTAAAACCATCTAATTTTATTGCTCTACCAATATTAAAAGCTGTGCGTTGCCTATCTTTGATTAAATCTGATGGAGTCGCTACTCCAAGTAGTGCAAAAGTCAGTCGTCGATACTCTGGCAGATCTGCCCGACTGTTATAACATTCACGGATCACCGCAAACAAGTCATCAATGTCAAATCCTAAGCTGAGAACACTGTCGATTTCATCAACAAATATCACAATGTTTGTCGAAATTAACTTCAGAATAACTGTTTCAATAAAATTGCTCAATTTGTTGACAGGAGACAGCAAATTATGACTGAACCACCAAGCGTTTAAATCAAAGCTCTCATAGAGATTTAAACTGCTGACGATACTATCCATCATTCCGGCATACCATTGCTCTTGAGTGATATCAACCGTGCCTATAGCTGTCAGATCCACTGCCGCGCAAGCAACATCTTCTGCTTGCAATCTTTGCATCGTTCGCACTCGCAGGCTCGATTTCCCCATTTGTCGTGAGTTGAGTACGTAACAGAAATCCCCCACTTTTAATCCTTCATACAGTTCAATGTCTGCTTCTCTTTCGACATAGGTTAGGGCATCTACTGGCAAACTACCCCCGACTTGGTATTGGTAGGCGCTAGCTGGTAAGGGGTTAGGAAGTGAGATGTTATTCTTCATTTACTTACCCCCCTCTCAAGCGATCGCCGAAGTAATTACGATACATGTCACACAAGGGGATCACATCATTCCCCTGAAATTTTACCAACCCCATACTACGCAACTTAAACGCCATACCAGTCTCAATTCGTACACCTTTAGGAGATGCTATAACTTGTTTGAGCGCAGTCATTAAATCTGTGTCCTCTTGCAAGTTTGATAGATGGCGACGCAGGTAGTCACTATACATGCCATCTTCATTAGATGCTGTTTCTAATACTTGTTTTAAAGTCATTCGTCCACGGGCAATTTCGTAGAGTGCCCGCCTAACTAAATAGGGCTGTCCTCCCACCATTGCCATGATTTGTTGTACCTGTGCTTGAGTCCAATTCAGATTGTACCTTTGCACCAATTCTCCCACTTGTGATTCGCTCAATTCTGGTAACTCAATTGGTAATCCCACATTAAACGGTGATTGATTAATATTCAGAGGAATATAAACTTCTTTGGAATGCACGATCACCAATCTAAGTCTTTTCCATATTGCCTCGTTCTTTGACTTCTCATGCCAAGCTCGTAACAATCCAAAAAAGTCAGTGGCAATTTTAGCATGTTGAAAAACCTGATCAACGTCATCCAACCCCAAAACCAATGGGCTATCTATTTCTGATAAAAGATATCTTTGAAAATAGTTTGTACAGTTGTTTTTACTACCCAGAAAGCCCTGCCAATAATCATTTAGCTTCTGAGTTAGATTTAATTCCTGAGTAATACTGCCACTGAACCACTGTAGGAATTTATCTAAATCTGTGAAAAATTCAGCGTCTGCATAATGGAAGTTTAAGGATGCAGTTCTACAGCCCCGTTGACTTGCTTGATCAAGAATTCTGAGCAAAAGAGAAGTTTTTCCCATCTGTCGGGGAGCTTTGACACGAATTAGTGATCCTGCTTTGACAATCGTCTCATAACAGTCATTTTCAATAGTTGGTCGTTCTACATAAAAAGCTGAGTCATCCGAAGCAATTGGTCCTTCCGGTCGCTCCAAAAAGGCGGCTTGGTTTGTGATAATCTGAGGTTCTTGAGAATTACTTGGTTGAGAATTGCTGAGTTGAGAATTGCTTAGTTTATTTAGAACAGAAGGCTGCCAGAGGGCTTGGAAAATCCGTTTGAAAGGAGAAGTTAGATTGGGCTGTGGTTCTGGTATTGGGCTAGATTCTGGTATTGGGCTAGATTCTGGTATTTTGCTAGATTCTGGCGATATTGGAATGATAGTTGGTGTTTCGTGAAAGTTAATGACTTGGCGGATAGCGGCTAGAGCAACTGTTGCATCTTGATAACGTTGACGATAGTCGTAACGTACCATCGTGTCTAACACTTCTGCAAAGCTTCGGCTGACTTGCACGTTATTCTTAAATAAAGCACAAGAAAACTCACCAGTGTAAGTATCTCTTGGAAACTGTTGCGGGTACAACCCTGTTAAAGCTTGAAGCCCCAGAATTCCGACTGCATAAACATCACTGCTGAAATGCGGATACGAAGATTGTTGTTCGCTTGGCATATAGCCTGGAGTACCAATCGCCACCGTCGATCTTGGCTGCCCCGGATCTTCAATTTTCAAAGTACTAATTTCCTTTACTGCTCCAAAGTCAATCAGCACGATCAAATTATCTTTTCGCCGCCGCCTTAAATTCTCTGGTTTAATATCTCGATGAATCACGTTGTTTTGATGAACAAATGCCAAAACTTCCAATATTTCTTGCAAAAGTTTCAAAACTTCACTCTCATGCCAGGGCATACCTGGTAGTATTTCTTTAATGAGATCGTGTCCGTCAATGAATTCTTGAACTAAATAAAATTCCTCATTTTCCTCGAAGTGAGCGAATAGTCTGGGAATTTGGTCATGGTGATTACCAAGCCGATACAGACTTTGTGCTTCCCTCTCGAACAGCCTTTCGGCAACTGGTACAATTTGGGGAGCTAGGTTATTTGGTTTAAACTGTTTGACAACACACTCTGGTTTTCCTGGTAAATCTGAATCTACAGCCAGGTAAGTGTGTCCAAATCCCCCACTTCCCAAAAGTTTGACAATCTTGTAACGATTCCGCAGTGTTCTTCCAATCAGAGGGTTTTGGCTCATCATGCAGCGCATCCTACCTGCTATATTGCTAATCAGTTAGAGTACGTTCGTATTGGCTTTCAAACAATTTTATAGTTGCTTGCTTGCTTGCTTGATATTACTCACTCATATAGATACTCTTTCGAGTATCCCCATTCCTAAAATTTCTATAGTAATTTTAAAAAAAAACTATGAGTGAAGCTTGAAAAAGATACTAAGAAACATATCCAAGTATAACCTAGTTCTGTTCGGTGAACACTAAGTCAACTTGTTAGAAAATCTATCGTAAATTGGTATAATTCGGCGTAAGTAATTTGTATTTTTTAGAGAAACGCGATCTGGTTGAGCATTCTTAGAAGTAGGATAATATTGATGCAGTTGGGTCTCTATACGAGATCACTAGTTATTAATATTACAATGGAAAAAAACGGTTGACAACTGACTTCTGCCTTGTCAAATGAGCGAAAGGCAGTATTGTATAGGTGAATCTGAGTCTATACCTACTTTTTTTGAAAAAAAAGATCATGTGGGAGTCATGATCGTCAATATCCCACATGATCTTTTGCGAAATTGTCTACTTAAGCCGGAATGTAAGCCCCTGATGGAATTGGCACAGGTTGAGGAGTTGCTAAGCAGGTTCCCTGTCTGTACCAAATACTATCAGCCTCGAAAGCCTCGAACTGAGTTGTCAGGATTGCCCAAGTTTGCTCGTTTAATCCGCCAGAGTAAGTCCAAGTGAATCTACTCTCATGGCGCAGTCGTTGTTCTAATTCTGCTAAGACTTCAGGAAGCCAAAATCCGGTCATCACCCTTTGAGTAGCAATCTCCGGAGGAGTCTGTAGCATATCAACCATCGGCTGGTTAACAATGATTTGCTTGTAGTTATCTTCTCTGACAATACTAACTGGAAGGTTGTTTTCGGCTGCTGCAACCATTCGGCGCAATAATCCGACTGGTAGATGTAATTGAGAGCAAAAAACTGCACCGTCAAAAGCTAAGAGGCGATCTGCCATTTCGGCTGGTTGAGGTATTTCAGAAGATGCCATCCACCCGAAAAACTCGATTGGTCGCTTACAGCCTCTCCACCCTATTCGCACTTTTCCCTTCATTTTTGCTGCAGTTTCGCTGAGAGCATCTCCACTACTTTGGGCAAGATTAGTAGCATCTTGCTTTGTCGGGGCACGGATAGAAACTCCCTCATGGGAAAGTTTATAGTTCCAACCCTGTTGGTTCAGGATTTTAAGAACACTCGTACTCATCTTCTTTAACACCTCCAGAATCGCTGTATAAAGAACGCTTTAAAGTTTGTCGCCAAATCGTTTTTCTTTCTTCTTCTGGAATACCCAAAGTGGAGGTGATGATGGCGAAGTCTCCCAAGGTCGGTAGCACTTCTCCTGTAGCAAGAGCTTGCAAGTTCTTTACACCACAACGCTTCAGTTTTGTCAAGTTAACTCGAACTAAATCGGCAATTGTCGTCAGGGGAAACTGTTCTGCTATTGAGGAATTGGGATCTTTTCTTTTAGCAACCCACTCACTGAGCATCTCCTCAAGCGCATCGCTTTGAGATACCCCTTCACGGGCACAGATGCTTTTAAATTCTCGAGCCAACTCTACCAGAACATAGCCGCTGACCTGCTTGTAGTTATCCGAACGCCTTCTATCACTCATTGTTATGAAGGTTATATTATGCTTGTCTTTATTTTCTCTCATGAAACTCAAGTTGTGAGACATGATTTTTCGTCAATTTTCAATGAAAGATTGACATAAAAAAATGACAAGCGCTAGAATAAGAGGTAAGCACTCAAATGGATCAGCACGGCAATACCTTATCTAGTAGTAAATGCCGCCGCGTTTGGATTCTGATTCAATCCGGCACAAGCGGCACAACTGTTGAATAAAAAAGGTAGATTACCCTGGTCGAGATGTTCCTGGTTTTGAAAGGTAGATTACCCTGGTTGAGCTGTTCTTGGTTTTGAAAGGTAGATTACCCTGGTTGAGATGTTCCTGGTTTTAATTGGTAGATCACCCTGGTATATCGTTTTCGGCGATTACCCTGATAACTAGCTTACTAATTGAGGTACCAAAGTGAGGGATTCTCATCCCTCATTATGTCATTATATGCTTAACAGTCACGTATTATCTTTAAATAATTAAATTTTGTTATTGTTAAAAATTTTATCGAAAGAAAAAAAATATCTACTTAAACCTACGGGGATGTCTTTTTAAGAGGGCTGGGTACAGCGCTTGACCATCTTCATGCGTTGAGTGCCGATAAATGGCACTTAAAGTCTTTTTGCTAATTATTACGGGCACAGGCTACTTATAAGTAGTAGGTAAAATTTATCTCTGATTCCCAATTCCCTTGTTTTCCAAAATTAACTATTCCATCGGGGTACGAGAGAAACTTTTCAGTATGCTTAAGTAATCTCTTATTACATATATTACACTGATAAATTTGGGTTGTTTAGATTTTAGCAGCTGAGACTGTAGCCGCTACTGTTGTCCGTTGAGTGCAACTGTACTCATCCTAACCTAGACGAAATGGCTTTACAACTTAAACTAAATCCAGTAGTGTTCACCTATTGATGACGATGAAATCTGAACTATAATCGGGTGTATCTAAAGTAGTGTGTTCGTCCTGAGTTCTAAGTTTTGAGTAGAGCCTCCTACCACATGTCATTTATCAAGTAGCTTTTTGTCAAAAAACATGCGTCTGACTCAGGACAGTTTTTCATCTACCGTAAAACTATGTGGCAATAGGCAGCAGAAAAATGACAGAATAGTATATATGTTCTATTCATCTCGAAACAGCACCCCTTAAAGAAGGCGTGACGGCAGTCGGCAGAAGGCAGAAGGCAATTGGATAGGGATTCAGACTCCATCCAATTGAAGATCACCAAATAGAAGATTTTGGTGGGGGACTTAAACCCTTTTTGGGCAAGAAAGACAGGGCTTTTCTAAAAGCTTTTTTCTTTCATAAAGCCCTCTGCCCTCTGCCCTCTGCCTTGCCCGGAGGGCAGTTAAATCCATATAATATATAGAGGTAGGAATGGCCACCGTTACTGATAATGCAGGTAAGCAAAAAGCCCTCAGCATGGTACTTAACCAGATTGAGCGGACTTTTGGTAAAGGAACAATCATGCGCTTGGGTGATGCGACTCGGATGCGGGTCGAAACCATTTCTAGTGGAGCGCTAACCCTGGATTTAGCTTTGGGTGGCGGTTTACCCAAAGGGCGGGTGATAGAAATTTATGGTCCAGAAAGTTCTGGAAAGACAACGTTAGCGCTGCACGCAGTCGCTGAAGTGCAAAAAAAAGGCGGTATTGCTGCCTATGTTGATGCCGAACATGCTCTTGATCCTGTCTATTCAGCGGCATTAGGTGTTGATATCGCGAATTTATTGGTTTCTCAGCCTGATACCGGAGAAGCTGCGTTAGAAATTGTCGATCAGCTTGTGCGCTCTGCAGCAGTTGATATTGTCGTTATCGACTCTGTAGCAGCATTGGTTCCTAGAGCCGAAATTGAAGGTGAAATGGGTGATACTCATGTAGGTCTACAAGCCAGATTGATGAGCCAGGCACTACGTAAAATTACTGGAAATATTGGGAAATCTGGTTGCACAGTTATTTTTCTCAACCAGTTACGGCAAAAAATTGGTGTCAGCTACGGTAATCCTGAAACCACAACTGGCGGTAATGCCTTAAAGTATTACTCTTCTGTACGTTTAGATATTCGCCGGATTCAAACTTTGAAAAAAGGGACAGAGGAATTTGGGAACCGCGTTAAAGTCAAAGTTGCTAAAAACAAAGTAGCGCCACCTTTTAGAATCGCGGAGTTTGACATTATTTTTGGCAAAGGAATTTCTACCTTAGGTTGCCTTGTCGATCTTGCCGAAGAAACAAACATCCTTGTCCGTAAAGGAGCTTGGTATAGCTACAATGGTGAGAATATATCCCAAGGTAGAGACAATGCCATCAAGTACCTGGAAGAAAAACCCGAATTTGTCGAACAAATCAAGCAGTTGGTACGCGAGAAATTAGAAATGGGAGCTGTTGTTTCTGCTAACTCCGTGGCGAAGGCAAGCGAGGAAGACGAAGAAGAAGATGTCGAGGAGTTGGAAGAAGAATAAAACGGTCAGAAGAGACGTTATGAAGCGTCTTTGGTGGTACAGATCCCCGACTTTCTAGAGGATACAGTTAGCGAATGAGGGGTTATACCCCTCATCAACGATAAATCAACTATTTCGTTGCTGTTTGAAGATGCGATGCCTGCGGCGAGCTTCGCTTACGCCAGTGCGAATCTCGTCTCGAAAAGCTGATAAAGTCTTTGGTATGTGGGGTCAGACCCATCATTTGTGCCTCAGCATTCGTAGAAGTTGTCGGGTATCTTATTTTTCACCGTCAACAAAAATCTTATAGTTATAACAAGCCTCGTTTCCCATTAGGACGCACGGTCATCCAATTTGTTTTAGCTAATGCTAACTGCTCCTCGGATATTTTAGCACCAGTAAGATTAGCTCCACATAGATTAGCACCTTGCAGATTGGTATTGCTGAGGCAAGCATAGCTGAGATTTACACCACGCAAATCTGCACCTTCTAAATCGGCATGATTGAGGTAAGCATTGCTCAAATTAGCGTCTCTCAGGTTTGCTTTATTGAGACGAGCTTTTCCAAAGTCGCTATTCTGAAGATTGGCTTCTTGGAGGTTAATTTTCTGCAACTGGGAGGAGTTGAAATTTGTTCCAGATAAGTCAGCACCTTGCAGGTTGAGCAAACTCAAATTATACAGAGAAAAATCCCGTCTCCCCTTCAAATAAGCTGCAAGTAAACTCTGAGTATCAAAGTAGCGACGCGGAACTTGAGACTTTTGACCTTGACTGGAACTGTTGCTACTAGGTAAAGTGGTTTTTTTGAGTAAAACATATTGTTGTATACCCTCTAAACGTGCATCAGAACCGTCTGTAACTCTGGCTCTTCTTGCCCGAATTGCTGCAGCTATCCGCGCCACTCCACGTCCGGAGGTGTCACATCTGGTTCCACTTACACTAACATCAGATTCTTCCAAGCGGTTGTACATCTGTTCATTCGAGCTAGCATGAGGTTTAACTAACAAACCCTGTGCCAAACTATCCAAGTATGGGTCTACTTCTAGTGCTTTGAGTACTTCCTGTGCTGACTGATAGCGATTGCGAACAGACACTTCCAGCATTGTCCGCAGCACTTTGGTTAAGCGATCGCTAATCTGCACTCCTTGCTCCCACATTATGTCACCTGTTGTCCGATTGTATTCCAAATCCTTGGGAGATTTGCCTGTCAGCAGATAAATGCAGGTTACGCCCAGTGCGTAAATATCACTGGCGAAGATAGGACGCATTGCCATTTGTTCTGGAGGCGCAAAACCTGGAGTTCCAATTGCATAAACTGTTAATGCCGTTTGCCCTGACAAGTTAAATGCAGTATTGCTCACTTGGTTTTTAACAGCGCCAAAGTCGATGAGAACCAATCTGCTATCTTGAGAGCGGCGAATCAAGTTAGCTGGCTTTATATCCCGGTGGATGACTTTTTGATCGTGGATGTATTGTAGTAATGGTAAGATTTCGCTCAAGAATTGCCTAAGTCCTACTTCGCTAAAAACTCCAGCGCTTTTGATCTCTTGTTGTAGAGTTTGACCACTGATGTATTCCTGAACTAAGTAGAACTGTTTGCCCTCTTCAAAATAGTCAAGCAAGCGTGGTACTTGGGGATGGTTGCCAATTTTACCTAAAGTATCGGCTTCTCTTTTAAAGAGTTCCCGTGCCATTTCTAAAATATGTGGTGTTTTTTCGGCAGGACGTAGTTGCTTGATGACACAACTTGGCTCTCCGGGCAAGCCCTCATCTTGAGCTAGAAATGTTGCCCCAAAACCTCCCGAACCCAAGCCTTTAAACACCCGATAGCGATCGCGCAATAATAGCCGCGAGCCACAAGACTGACACCTTTTACTAATTGCTAAATTTTCTGGGTTAGAACACTTAGGATTTATACAGTAGCTCATGTACTGTCAACTCGCTGCACGAATATTGAGGGAGAGCTTTAAACTCTATTCTCAATTATTGAAATAAAAATCGATTTTTACCAAGTCATTTTTGCGGTAAATCTTTTAAAGACTTGTTAAAGCTGTACTGAGCTTTACGTAAAGCAATCGTAAATAGAATCACCTTTCTTTTTTTACTATACTGTCTTTAGAAAACTGTGGCATATGTATAAATC
>JAQYWO010000522.1 GCA_029379215.1 Rhizonema sp. PD37 | reverse complement strand
ACGCTCGGATTATATGGAGAGGTGCGCGGGATAATACCCGCCATCGACTCCCACAAAATGATAATTGGCGTGAAGTTCTCCGTAGGAGTTTTGAGGGAGCAATTACTTTATTGCAAACGGATAGATTTCGCCTGACCTCTAGCACTATTGATGATGTCAGAAGTTGGTTGACCAGTGGTGGTGTCAGTCGTGTCCAACTTCAGCTCGACCGACAGATGAAGGCGTGCCGTTTAGCAACTTCATACCAAAGGGAGATTAGTGATTTTTTAGGGCAGCTGGTGGTTGAAAATCAACGCCCTCTAATGCAACTAATGGCTGATGGTATCATCCCATTGAACCAAGCTGATTTTCTGGTGACGATGGGGATTTCAAAATCAGAATTTGATGCAATGTTGCAACACATGGAAGATGGTACCA
Organism: Rhizonema sp. PD37; assembly: GCA_029379215.1. GTDB lineage: Bacteria > Cyanobacteriota > Cyanobacteriia > Cyanobacteriales > Nostocaceae > Rhizonema. The sequence goes on along the minus strand of JAQYWO010000522.1, from coordinate 2,464 downwards.
ACCCTTTTAATACATGGATGTTGGCAAATGGGTATTCTCAGGAAATAATCGACCAAATCTATCAAATCATTGATCGGTGGTTTGTATTGACAGGATTAAGTTTTCCCGCACGCCCTTTCGACCCCATTTTGAACTAAGCCCAATGCGATCGCTTAGGACTTTGAAAGGCTCGCTCCTACTACAGAGAATGGTGAGGAGCGCAATTACTGAGTTACCTTCCTAAAAACAATCTTGGCATTGGGATAATCCGCCAACCTAGGCAACTACAATTATTCTTAGAGATAGGATTGCATAAGCTGCTTGACAAAGATTGTTCCTTCATCTTGTTGTTCATCCCAGTACCACCAACCTTGGCACTGTTGATTTAGCATTTTCAGGGTTTGAATGTCTTCGGGTCTTAGAGGCAGGTCACCGTATTGAAATGGTTCTGTGCTTGCTTTATGCAGAAGAGTCCAAAGGTTGTGACCATGTCCGGTTATCCATCCTGCGCTCCAGCAATCTTCTGATATTTTCTCCATGAACGCCAGCAGATGCAAAGCGGCATCTGGGTTGGCTGACTGCATTGCTTCCTTGGCGATGCGTTCGTTTTCTGACCAGTCAGCTGGATGGGGTGAAAAAGGCGATAGTACTTTACTCTTTTCTATTTCTTCTAAATGTCCATTGCAAATGACCACGGGGACCGTGATTTGTCCTTTGATGGGTAGGTTAATATTGATTGCACCAAATCCCATTGCTTCAAAAAGCTCTTCGGCAGTTTTGGTAATGGCGTGATAACAGAGTTGTCCAGTAGATAGCTGTTTCCAAACCCAAAATTGATTGAAGGCAGCAGCACCTTCTAAAGTGAGGAAAGTCTGTGGCAAACGTATAGGATATTGATTGGCATTTTCTTTATCTTCATTAAAGAATTCTGACCAAGAACTAAAATAATGAATGAATTGCTCTTTCAGTTCCGGGATGCAAGTTTTGTTTCCTAAGATTCTAGCTTCGTAGTTTTTGCCACAAGCCTGCTTCATCATCGCACAGTGCCATAATTGTGTGTTAGGACTTTGTACCCAGACTTCTAAGGATACAGCTTTGATAAACGTTTCGTCGAGGCGCAGAATTTCTGGGTAATATAGCGTTAACTTTTTCATAAAAAGGGATAAGATTTTTGAATTGGTTATTAATGATAACTATGCGGATAATTGCCCCAAGTTTAGGATTAATGAGATTATCTTTTTCAAGATAAATACATATGAGGCGATGCTTTTGTCTAGAAAGTTAATCTTTGTGAACAACAATGAAAATAGAGCGTGGTACATCTTAAGGATCTCTCATTGGTGTCTCCTAAATATATAAAGTGGTGACGTATTCAAGGCAATTGAGACAGCGATTTGGTGCAATGCCAATTGAACAGGCGATCGCCTCCAGAACGTGCTTGCTAATTCTAAAAGGCGAATGCTTAGTGAGGATTGAGGTTAAAACAGTTTAAGCTGGACTTCTGACGGTGGGTTTGGTGCAAAGTCTGCCGGACAGAATCCTCTGTCCGGCAGACTTTGCGCCTGGGTACTAGGCGTTGGTGCTTGACTGCTTGCAGATTGAGAAGGCGTCCGTGTCGCACGTTTGCGCAAAGTCTGCGGGAGAGAGTACTCTCTCCCGCGAGCTTTGCCCCAACCAGCTTGTGTAGCGTGTCGTACTACACTTTTTCTAATAGACAAGGCTATGTCAAAGTAATCGTATTTGATTGAGTCGAAGTCAATGGGACGCATATCCAAGAACGAGTAGCCACTGCTGACTCCACTGGGCAGTCTGTTGTGTTTAGTTGTAACTTTATCAAAGCACCAAGCATAAACAGCAAAGTACGAATGAGGTATGGGTGCAACGTAGGTAGCAGGCATCATGTAGGTTAAGATTTCCGTTGCAGTTGCGTGTTCTCCTACTTCAGTGCGTTCGTACTCGTCGATGATGGTTTCAAAACGATCTTGAATGCAGGCGGTTTTTAGCCAATCGGGGACAGTCTCTGCCCAAGGTGTTCGGTGAAAAACCAATGGTCCCATCAGGTATCGCAAGTGATCGGCGCGGAACTCTGCCAATTCCAGTAATAATGCCAAGAATTCCCTATTCGTTTCCATTGCAGCCAGAAGCTTCAATGCTTGTAGGGTACCAGTTTGAAGTTTGTTTTCAGTTGTAGTGCTGCTAATTCGTTCCAATAGGTTAGCTGGCAAAAGGCTCAGTTGGACGTTATTGGTGTCAATTTTTTGATGGTTCATAGATTGGGCTGAATTTTTTAAAACTCAGCCGTTAGGCTGATAGTTATGGTGAAAATTACTCCCGTTGACAGAACCAATTTTTTAAGAGCTTTGGTTAATTTAGTGTGTCAAGTTTGAAAGATTTGTAGCTACAAATATATGGCATATTTCTATGAAAAATTACCGAATTAAACAAAACTTTTGAAGAAAGCGTTGAACAAATAATGATTAAAATA